>CANPXP010000007.1 GCA_947586255.1 uncultured Lachnospiraceae bacterium
GCTTATGAGGAAGTGGTGGAGGGGACGGTCTACGACGGCTGAACCACGGCTTTTCGGACGTATGCGCCGCCGGATGCCGGGTTGACAGAAACGGGGAGAAAGATGGAAACAGACAGGGAGCGGCAGACAGATATCAGATTTCAGGTCAGAGAGAGCGGGACGGCGCTTGTCTGCGGCGTCCTGGCGATCGGCGCGGCGTTCTTTATTCTGCTGATGCGCCTCTTACATCCTTCCGCGGCGGGCGGCGGGGCGCTTCTGTACGCGCCGCTGGCGGTCATGTTCCTGGGCGGCGTCCTGTGCTTTGCGCTGTATGGCAACAGGCGAGTGCTGGTGGAGAACATGAATATATGTTATGTAAACTGCATGCGGAAGGAAAAAAGATTCACACTGGATGAAATCGGCTTTTGTAAAGTGGGAACCGGCGGTAGTGCAAATCAGATCGTGCTCTTTGATCTGTGCGGATCAAAGTTATGTAAACTCGATCTGGAGATGCGCGGCGCGGCGGAGTTTTACCAGTACCTGGCGGACAATTGCGTGGAGATGGAGTACGGCGGGCGGCGCGGGGGACGGGCGGCGTCTCTGAACGGTCTGCTCGGCGCGATCGGGAGGGAGACTTCGGTGTGCGCCGAGGAGATCCGCAAGTGTACGGCGCTTTTCTATGAGGAGGCCGTGGGAATTTTTCGCGCGTGGGAGGCGCGAAACGGGCAGTTCGGGGCGTTCTGGGAGATCGGCTTTGCGGAGTATGCGGGCGGGGACATGGAGCGCAGGTGCCGCCCGTGGGAGCGGGAAAGCTCCGTGCCGGAGAAGCTCACAGAGCTGCCGGAAGCCTATGAGTGTGTGCTGGAGGCATATCTGAAGCGGGAGGACGGCTACGTGGTGAACCGCCGGGGCGAGGAGGTCGTTATTCTGCTGCCCTATCTGGCCCGGACCAGGTCTTATCGGATCGGGGAGGGAACGCGCATCCGCAGGACGGACGAACAGAGTCTGACGGAATGGCTGGAAGGGCGTCTTGCGGCGCTGGCCGGGGAACTGCCGCGGCACAGGTATCACACGGAGGAGCTGACGCTTCGGCACAGGCTCCGCGCATCGGCGGGCTTGCGGGAGTGAGCGGGGCTATGGTATACTGTTATATATCTGTTTTATAAAACAGTCAGACGGGGGAATTGTTTATGGCTCTTTTTCAGATCGGCAGCGACAGGATCACGATACAGGTGGACAGCATGGGAGCGGAAATGAAGTCTCTCAAGGCGCTCCCCGCGGGCAGAGAGTATCTGTGGAACGCGGACCCGCGCTACTGGAAGCGGACTTCGCCGGTGCTCTTTCCGCTGGTGGGCGGCGTGAGGGACGGCGTCTATCGCGTGGACGGGAAGGAGTATCCGATGGGGCAGCACGGCTTCGCCAGAGATACGGAGTTTTGCCTGAAAAGCCAGACGGCGCACGAGATCTGGTTTGCGCTGGAGTCCGATGAAGAGACGATGCGAAGATACCCCTATCCCTTCGCGCTGGAAATCGGATATGAGCTGGCGGACAGGACGGTGATTGTCAAGTGGAGAGTCAAAAACCCTGCGAGGGAGACACTCTGGTTCTCCATCGGCGGGCATCCCGCGTTCCTGTGCCCGATCAGGGAGGGGACGAAGCAGAGCGACTACGGCCTGCGGTTCGATACGCGGGGTGAGATCGTCGCCTCTGTCCTGGAAGGCGGGCTGGTGAGCGGCGAGCGGACAGTGTACGCGCTGCGGGACGGTGTGTTGCCCGTCACGGAACATCTCTTTGATCGGGACGCGCTGGTGATCGAGCGCGACCAGGCGCACCGCGTCTCGCTGGTGACGCCGGAGGGCCGGGATTATCTCACGGTGGCCTTCGACGCGCCGTTATTTGGAATCTGGTCGCCGCCGCACAAAAACGCGCCCTTTATCTGCATCGAGCCGTGGTACGGCAGATGCGACAGCGCGGACTTCGCCGGGGAGTGGCGGGAGCGCGAGTGGATACAGACGCTGGGCGCGGGAGAAACCTTCGAGGCGTCCTACCGTATCACCCTCGGGGAGACGGACTGAGAGAAAACCGGGCATCGCAGACAGCGGGAAGGAGAGAGAAAAATGGCGCCAATCGTACAGTGTATGGGCCTCACGAAAAATTATGGCAGAAAGACCGCGCTCAATCAGGTCTGTCTGAATCTGGAGCGCGGCAGGATCATCGGGCTGCTCGGCCCCAACGGGAGCGGCAAGACGACGCTCATCAAGATTATGAACGGTCTGCTGCAGCCCACGGCGGGGGAGATCCTGATCGGCGGGGTAAAGCCCGGCGTGGAGACGAAGGCTCACATCTCCTATCTGCCGGAGCGCACCTATCTGCAGCCGCACATGAAGGTCATGGAGATTGTGGAGTACTTTCAGGATTTCTATCCCGACTTTCAGGCGGAGAGGGCTTACGACATGCTGGCGCGTCTGCAGATCCAGCCCTATGAGCGGCTGAAGAATCTGTCCAAGGGCACCAAGGAGAAGGTGCAGCTGATCCTCGTGATGAGCAGAGATGCCGATCTGTATGTGCTGGACGAGCCCATCGCGGGCGTCGATCCGGCGTCGCGCGATTATATCCTGCACACGATCGTGGCAAACTATAACCGGAATGCGACGATTCTGCTCTCCACCCATCTGATCGCGGATGTGGAGAATATTCTGGACGAGGTCGTGTTCATCCGGCAGGGCAGCATTCTCCTGCAGGCCGGTGCGGAGCAGATCAGGCGCAACGAGGGCAAGTCCGTGGATCGCTTTTTCAGGGAGGTGTTCGCATGTTAGGGAAATTGATGAAATACGAGTGGAAGGCGAGCTGGAAGCTGCTCCTGCCGGCGAATCTGGTGATCGTGTGTCTCTCGGTCATGACGTGGATCGCAAATGACGTTGCAGAGAAGTCTCTTTTCTCGGAAGACAGATTGGACGGATTGATGAGCGGGATTTTTATACTCATAATGATGCTGTCCTATGCGCTCAGCGTTATCACGGTGTTCCTGGGCGGCACGATCTATCTGATCTACCGTTTCTACACCTCCACCTACGGGGATCAGGGTTATCTGCTGCACACGCTGCCGGTGGACAAGCATCACATTATCGTGGCGAAGGCGCTGGCCAGCGCGCTCTGGATCCTGGTGATGACGCTGGTCATCTACATGTCCGCCTGGCTGGTTTGCGGAGGGGATACGAAGGATTTCTTCAGCGAATTCTTTGGCGGTCACTGGTATCTGCCGATTTATGTGGTCGGGGAAGAACTCAACGTATTTACGGCGATCATGGCGATAGTCACGGCGGTGGCGGGTATCTTTGCAAAGATATTGCAGGTGGCGGCGAGCGCCTCTCTGGGGCAGCTTTCGGCGAACCACAAGGTGATGGCGTCCTTCGGCTTCTACATTGCCTTCCGCGCGCTGCGGAGTATGCTGGAGGGCATGATCAGCGTGCTGATCATCATGTTTGCAGACGGCGGCGAGGGTATACTGAACGGCTTCACATGGCGTTATACCTGGGAACCCGCGCTGCTCATGAATCTGCTCTATACGGCCGGCTTCTATCTGATCACCTGGCATACGATGGAGCACAGGCTGAATCTGGACTGACGCCGCCTTGACAGATCGGCGCAAAAGAGAGAAAATAATAAGTTGTGCGGTGCGGGCGGACGCGCCGCCGGGAATGGAAACAGAGAAAGGCTGGTGTTTTGCAATGACAAAGATTGATATTGTGTCCGGTTTTTTGGGCGCCGGCAAGACGACGCTGATCAAGAAGCTGCTGAAGGAGGCGCTCGCCGATACCAAGGTGGTGCTGATCGAGAATGAATTCGGAGAGATCGGCATTGACGGCGGCTTCTTAAAGGAGGCGGGCATCGAGATCAAGGAGATGAATTCCGGTTGTATCTGCTGCTCTCTGGTGGGCGATTTCGGGACTTCTCTCAGGGAAGTGCTGGACACCTATACGCCGGAGCGCATTCTGATCGAGCCCTCGGGCGTGGGCAAGCTGTCCGACGTCATGAAGGCGGTGCAGGAGGCGATGGCGGACAGGGACGTGGAACTGAACAGCGCCGTGGCTGTTGTGGACGCCTGCAAGTGCAAAATGTACATTAAGAACTTCGGCGAATTCTTTGTCAACCAGATCGAGCACGCCGGGACGATTGTCCTTAGCAGGACGGATAAACTGAACGAGGAGAAGCTGGAAACCTGCGTGGAGATGATCCGCGAGCACAACACGAAGGCGACGATCATCACGACGCCGTGGGACGCGTTGGACGGCAGGGATATTCTGGAGACGATCGAGGGGGCGAAGGATCTGGAGGCCGAGCTGATGCGCGAGGTGATGGCGCACCATGACGAGCATGAGCACCATCACGAGCACGGGGAGGACTGCACCTGCGGCGGCCACGATCATGATCATGAGGAGCATGATCATCACGATCATGACCACGATGACCACGACCATCACGATCACGACCACGACGGTCATGAACATCACCACGATCACGACTATGACGGCCATGACCATCACGACCATGAGCATGATCATCACGATCACGATCATGATGGCCATGAGCATCACCATCACGATCACGATGAGCACGGACATCACCACCATCATCACGACGCGGACGAGATCTTCACCAGCTGGGGCATGGAGACGCCGGCCGCGTACACGAAAGAGGAGATTGCGCATATTCTTGAGGAGCTGGACCACGAGGAGGAATACGGACTCGTCCTGCGCGCGAAGGGTATGGTGCCTGCCTCTGACGGCGGCTGGATCTATTTCGACTATGTGCCCGAGGAGAGCAATGTCAGGGACGGCAAGCCGGATGTGACCGGCAAGTTCTGCGTGATCGGCTCCAAGCTCAGGGAAGATAAGCTGGCAGAACTGTTTCGGAAGTAAGACGGATTGGATATTACGGAAAGGTGCGGATGTGTTATGAAACCGGTCTATGTGATCAACGGTTTTCTGGAGAGCGGCAAGACGGAATTTATCACCTATACGCTGGCGCAGCCCTATTTTCAGATCAGGGGCAAAACGCTGCTGCTCTTGTGCGAGGAGGGCGAGGTCGAGTATGACGCCGCGCTCTTAAAGCAGAGCAGGACGGTGATGGAACTGATCGAGGACGAGGCGGATTTTCAGCCGGCGAAGCTGATCGAGCTGGAGAAGAAGCACAGGCCGGAGAGAATCATTATTGAGTACAACGGCATGTGGAACTATAAGGAGATGAAGCTGCCCTGGCACTGGAAGATCGAGCAGCAGATCACGACGATAGACGCCTCCACCTTCCCCATGTACTACACCAACATGAAATCGCTTCTGGCAGAGCAGATCCGCGCCTCGGAGCTGATCATCTTTAACCGCTGCGACGGCGTGGAGGATCTGAGCACTTACAAACGCAATATCAAGGCGATCAACCAGAAGGCGGAGATCGTGTTCGAGGACTCCAACGGTGAGATCAACGAGATCATGGAGGACGATCTGCCCTATGATTTAAAAGCAGATGTTATTGAATTGGACAACAACGGCTACGGCATCTGGTATCTGGATTCGCTGGATCACCTGGAGCGCTACGAGGGCAAGACGGTGGAATTCAAGGCGATGGTCCTGAAGCCGAAGGATTTTCCTAAGGGATACTTCGTGCCGGGCAGGACGGCGATGACCTGCTGCGCGGAGGATATGGCTTTCCTGGGTTTCGCCTGCGAGTACGACGGAGCCGACCGGCTGTCGGATCAGCAGTGGGTCAAGGTGCGGGCGAAGGTCGCGAAGGAATACTTTGCGGATTATCAGGGCGAGGGTCCGGTTCTTCACGCCGTCAGCGTGGAGCAGACCAAAGCGCCGAAGGAGACGGTGATCAGCTTCACCTGAATACAGACAGAGAAGATCGGAGAGTAAGGCGATGTTTCACTATCAGGCAGTGCAATGGCTGTTTATTTTCTACACATACTGTTTTCTGGGCTGGTGTTTCGAGTCGGCCTATGTATCGCTCAAATCAAAGAAGTGGATCAACAGGGGCTTTATGCGAGGTCCCTTTCTGCCGCTGTACGGCAGCGGCGCGACGATGATGCTCGTCGTCTCCATGCCGTTTGCGGACAATATTGTGCTCACCTATCTGGCAGGCTGTGTCGGCGCGACGGCCCTCGAATACGTAACAGGTGTTACGATGGAGGCGCTGTTCAAGGTGCGCTACTGGGATTACTCGAAGAAACCTTTTAATTTTCAGGGGCAGATCTGTCTGGGTTCGACGCTCGCCTGGGGATTTTTTACGGTGCTTATGACGAGGGTGCTGCACTATCCGATCGACCGCTTTGTGTGCTGGATACCGGCGCGGCCCCTGTATTATATCACGGCGTTTCTGACGGTCTATATCGTGATAGACTTTACGCTGTCGTTCAAGGCGGCTCTGGACCTGCGCGATATTCTGGTGAAGCTGCAGAAGGCCAGGGAAGAGATGGAGCGTATGCAGCGCAGGCTGGATGTGCTGATCGCGTTCAACACGGAGGAAAAAGAGCAGAAGAAGCTGGAGAGAGAACTCAGTCTGGCGGAGCTCAGCGAGGGAATCAGGCAGCGCTTCGCCGGCCTGAAGGAGTCGATCCGCTTAAAGCCCTCGGCGTACGGCGATGCGGTGCGGGAGGAGATCGCGGAACTGCGCGGCAGATTCAGCAGCTATCCCGATTCGCAGGACAACTACAGAGGTATGCTGGATTTCTACAAGCGCGATATGATCCGCAACAATCCGATGATGGTTTCCGGCAGATTCCGGGAAGCGCTGGATGAGTTAAAGAATATCGCCAACGGAAAAAAGAACTGATCAGTTGGCGCTGCTGCCGGCGCGGAAGGAGTCTAACGGCGCGAGAAGACGGGTTTCCATCAGTTCGAGATTTCTCGCCTTGCGGCGCAGAAAAGCCGTCGCCCTGTTATAGAACCAGAAAGAATACACGAGGATTTTATTGGCGCGGCCAAGCTTAGCCTTGGTCGTGTGTTCATAGTGAGCGCCGCCGGCCACGGTCGGTTTGCCCGCATGGACATAGTTGATCAGATCCGTCTCGTCGGCGATATCCTCCTGCAGGATCGTGTAGCCGAAGCCCGCGCTGTCCGGCTTGTGGGAGTCGCTGCCGCCGAAGCAGGGCAGGTGGAACTCCTCCGCGATCCGCATGGCGCGCAGGTTGGAGTCGGCGTCCTCGCAGGCGTTGTAGCCCTCGATAAAATCAAATTTCTTATAGATATTTCTGCAGATGTTCCCGGATTTTTTCTCCCGCAGCGTGTCGCGGATGCTTAAGAATTTCTCGCCGCAGGGGTGCGCGGGACCGATGATGCCGCCGAAATAGTGAACGATCTCGATCAGCAGTGCGACAGGGAGCCCCCGCAGCTCCAAGATGGGGAGCTTCACGCCGGCGGGCATGACGATCAGCATATGTCCGGCGTCGATGGTGTCGTACTCGATTCCCTTCAGAACGACGAAATTTGCTGGCTTCTCAGGTAGCTTCTGGTAATAGCGGTACGCCTTGTAGGAGTCGTGATCCGTGATCAGCATACCGTCATAGCCTTTCCGCTTCAGAAGTTCTATATTTTCCAGCAAATCGATCTTGCCGTCGGGAGAGCCCTCCCTTGTGTGGCAGTGCATGTCCAGCTTCATGTATTCACCCCGGTCGTTTCTGTTCTCTGCGGCCGCAGTGCGGACAGAGATACGCTAGAAGTATTCTAACCTTTTTGCGGGGAAATTGCCAGAGGTTTTTTGAGATTTTTCGATAAAAGAGAGGGAAGGATGCTGGCAGAAATGGTTTTTCGAGGAAACAGGGGAAGATTTTTGCATAAATTAAGTATTGACAATTCCGCGAAGATGGATTATGTTATAGAAAATAAAAATTTTGTGCAAACCTGTGAGAAAGAGTAGTAGGGACAGGGAAACTGCCACAGAGAGCCGCGGATGGTGGGAAGCGGCGCAGCGACTGTTTTGAATGGACTTTCGAGGCCGGCCTGAAATGACAGTAGGAGCCGGCGGGATCCGCGCCCGTTATCCATGCGGCATATATGCAGGTATATGAAGCGAGGTGGGCAGCATCCTACGATGCGCCAAGTTGAGTGGCACCGCGATGATAACATTTGTTTATTACCGTCTCAGATAAAATCTGGGGCGGTTTTTATGTGCGGGAAAAAGCCCGCGCATAAATCAATAAAAGCATACGGAGCGTCATGCTCCGGAAGGAGGAGTTATTATGAAAAAGAAAACAGCAGCATTATTCATGACAGCCGTTATGACGGCGGCGCTTGTCGGGTGCGGCGGCGCGGGCGCGCAGGAGAGCGCAGACGCGCCGCAGGAGAGCGATGCGGCAGCGCAGGACGGCGCGGAGGCGGCTGACGGCGCCGACGCCGGAACGGCCGACGCGGACGCCCAGGAGAGCGCGGAGCCGGCGGAGGACGCAGCGGGCGCATCCTACAAGGTAGGTATCGTGCAGTATGTGGACGACGCTTCCCTGAACCAGATCGAGGCGGCCATCGAGGCGGAGCTGGACGCGAAGGCGGCGGAGCTGGGCGTCACCTTCGACTATGCGGACTATGTGTACAACGGGCAGGCGGACGCAACGGTCTTAAACCAGATCGCGACGGAGCTTGTCGCTTCCGAGGTTGACGTGATCGTGCCGATCGCGACTCCGGTGGCGATGATCATGCAGAACGCTACGGCGGACAATCAGATTCCCGTCGTATTCTCCGCGGTATCGGATCCCGTGGGCGCGGGTCTGGCAGAGAGCATGGAAGCGCCCGGTTCCAACATTACCGGTACTTCCGACGCGCTGGACACGGAGGCGATCATGGACCTGATGTTTGCGGCGAATCCCGATATCAAGAAGGTCGGTCTGCTCTACAGCAAGAGCGAGGATTCCTCCACACAGCCCGTCAAGGACGCCACGGCATACTGCGAGGCGAAGGGCGTGGTAGTGGAAGAGAAGACGGGAACGACCAACGATGAGGTCACTCTGGCGGCCGACGCGCTGATCGCGGACGGCTGCGACGCCGTCTTTACCCCTACGGACAACACGGTCATGACGGCGGAGCTGGCGATCTATGAGAAATTCATCGACGCGGGCATCCCGCACTACTGCGGCGCGGATTCCTTCGCGCTGAACGGCGCTTTCCTCGGTTACGGCGTCAACTATGAGGAGCTGGGAACGGCGACGGCCGATATGGTAGTCGATATTCTTGTGAACGGGGCGGATCCGGCGACCACGCCTGTCGTGACGCTGGACAACGGTATCGCGACGGTGAACACCGAGACGGCCGAGGCGCTTGGCCTGGACTACAGTATGTTCTCCGGTATGTGCGAGGAGCTGAAGGAGATCACGACGGCCAAGGAGTTCGAGTAAGAGAGCGCCGAGGCGGACGGAGAGGTTTGTATGAGTTCGATTTTTACGTTATCCATTTTGCAGAGCGCCCTGGAGCTGGGCTGCATCTATGCGCTGGTGGCGCTGGCGCTGTTTATTTCATTCAGTATTTTAAACATCGCGGATCTGTCCACGGACGGCTGTTTTACCTTAGGCTGCGCCGTGGGCGCAATCGTGACGATGGCGGGGCACCCCTTTCTGGCGTTTCCGGCCGCCATGGCGGCCGGCGTCTGCTCGGGGTTCGTCACCGCATTTCTGCAGACGAGGATGGGCGTTCCGTCCATCCTCGCCGGCATTATTGTCAATACGGGGCTTTACACCGTCAATATCGCGGTCATGGGATTCTCCTCCAACGTGAACCTGTTCGGCTGCGACACGATGTTCAGTCTGGCGAAGGATGTGTCCGACGCCGCGTGGTACGGCAGCTGGCATAAGATCGTGATCGTGGCGGCGATCGTATTGATTATCGGTGTTATTTTATCCTGGTTCCTCAATACGAGACTGGGGCTTTCGATTCGCGCCACGGGCGACAATGAGTATATGGTGCGGGCTTCCAGCATCAATCCCGTATTCACCGTCACGGTCGGGCTGTGCGTGGCCAATTCTCTGACAGCTCTGTCCGGCGCGATCCTGGCGCAGTATCAGAAGTCCTGCGACATCAATCTGGGGCAGGGCATGGTGACGATCGCGCTGGCGAGCCTGATCATCGGAGAGACGCTGATCGGCAAGGGCGTCATTCTGGGCAGCTGCCTGTACCGCTTTATCGTGGCTGTGGCGCTGCGCATGAGCGTTCCGGCGGAGTGCCTGAAGTTAGTCTCCGCGCTGATTGTGGCCTTTGCGATCTCCTTCCCCTATCTGAAGGGCAAGGCGTCGTTCTACAGGGCGCGCAGAATGCCGGCGGGAATCGGCGGAGAGGACGGTGAGGACGCATGCTGACACTGAAGAGTATCTCGAAGACTTTCAATCCGGGCACGGTGAACGAGAAGAAGGCGCTGGACCGGGTGAGCCTGGAGCTGGCGGACGGGGATTTTGCCACCATCGTCGGCAGCAACGGCGCGGGCAAATCTACGCTGTTCAATGCAATAACAGGCGCTTTTTATGTGGACGAGGGAAGGGTCATTCTCGGAGGAGAGGATATCACCTATGTGAAGGAGCATGTCAGGAGCAAGGTGATCGGACATCTCTTCCAGGATCCGCTCAAGGGCACCGCGCCGCACATGACCATTGAGGAGAACATGGCGCTCGCCTATCTGCGCGCTTCCACGGCCGCTCACGCTTATTTCAGCAGGATAAACGGCAGGGAGAAGCAGCGCTTCAGAGAACAGCTGGCGCTTCTCGATATGGGGCTGGAGGACCGCATGAAGCAGCCGGTAGGCCTTCTGTCCGGCGGACAGCGGCAGGCGCTGACGCTGCTGATGGCTACCATGGTGACGCCGAAGATCCTGCTGCTCGACGAGCACACGGCGGCGCTGGACCCGGCCACGGCACAGAAGGTGCTGGCCTTGACGCAGAGGATTGTGGCGGAGCGGAAGATCACCTGTCTTATGGTGACGCACAACATGCATCAGGCGCTGGAACTGGGCAATCGGACGCTGATGATGGACGGCGGCCGTATTGTGCTGGATATTCAGGGAGATGATCGAAAAATTATGACTGTGGATGACCTGCTGCAGAAATTTAAGGACCAGGCGGGTAGACAGCTTGATGTGGATAGGATATTATTGTCATAGAGAAAGTCAGACAAACGGTGAGGAGACAGGCGATGAAGGCGAAGACAAAGAAATATTGGATAATCCTGGGAATATTGAATCTTCTGCTGTTCGGTATACACACGGTTGTCACGGCCGGTCTGCATCAGGATGATCTTATGACCACAACGCTCACTTCCTGGGAGAGTGAGAAGGCGCGGCAGCTCAGCTATGATACGCCTCCGATAAAAAGGGGCGTTTATACGGTATCGGCGCGGTATCGGGCCGAGGGAGACAACAACGTGCTCTTCTGCACTGCGGGCAACGGCGATGGTTATGCCTATCCGCTGTTGTATATGGACAGCTGTCCGATGTACAGTTGGCAGAATGAGATGTCCGCCAGGCTCTGGGTCAACGATGATGTCGATCAGCTGTCCGTGAGAATGTATACGGAGACCGTGACGGAAGATCTGCAGGTTGATGAGGTGCGTCTGGAGAGGATGGGGCCGGAGTCGTTCCTGTATCTGACGCTGCGGTTTTTGGTTGTGCTGCTTTTGGCGGATGGGATTGCGGCAGCCGTCATCATGCGAGAGAGCCTTTGGCGTCTGATGAGGGAGAATCTCTATGTTGTGCTGGGGCTGTTGGCGGTCTTCGGCATCTGTTCGCTCAGCGCGTTCACGTATGTGCAGAATGAAGGGCACGATATGACATTTCACATGGCGAGGATCGCGGGCCTGGCACAGGGCCTGGCGGAAGACGGATTCCCGGTCAGAATTCAGCCGGGCTGGTGCTTTGACTACGGGTATGCGGTGTCGATTTTTTATGGGGATCTTCTGCTGTATGTTCCGGCGCTGCTGTATCTGTGCGGTGTTCCGCTGATTTACTGTTACAAGTGTTATCTGCTGTTTATCCATGCGGGAACGATAGGGATTTCTTACTATTGTTACCGGCGACTGAGCCGTGACAAGCACATTGCCGTGGTCTGCTCGGCGCTGTACAGTCTGTCGGTCAACCGCATCCTGAATGTCTATGTCCGGGGTGCGGTAGGAGAGTATACGGCATATATGTTTCTGCCGTTCGTTTTGCTGGGAGTGAAGGAATTGTGGGATGACAGCACAGAGGAGGAGCCAGCGTGGCAAGCGGGTTTGTTTCTGTGTATCGGTATGACGGGAATTGTGCAGTCTCATGTGCTCAGCTTTGAGATGACTTGCTTCATGCTTGGCGTTACAGCCGTTATTTTGTGTAGGAGAGTTTTCCGGAAAAAGGCACTGATGAGACTGTTGGCGTGCATTGCGGTGACGATCTGCCTGAATCTTGGCTTTCTGCTTCCGTTTCTCGAATCTTCCGGAATGGATGTGAGTATCTTTGATGATAAGAATCAATACGGTATTCAGGAGTCCGGATTGAGCCTGTATGAGCTGTTTTTCCTGAGTGAACAGGTCGGAGGAATCGCGAAGCCACCGACAGAGACGATGTCGGGGCGAATAGCCGGTTTCCTGGGGCTGGGTATCATAGCTGTTCTTCTTTTGACAGTCATTGCGTTGATCCGGTATCAGTGGAACAGGGAGGAACGGCGGCGCGTGCTGTTCCTGATGGGACTGTCTGGGCTTGCGCTGTTTATGACGACTTATTATTTCCCCTGGAACAGGCTGGCAGGACTCCCTATTGTGCGCAGCCTGGTAGCCAGCCTGCAGTTCCCGTGGCGGTTTGTGAGCGTTGCCATGCCGATTCTGGTATATCTGTCGGGAGTGTTGCTTGTCAAGCTGCGAACGTGTCTTGCGCCGGAGAAGACAAAGTGTGTACTGGTAGGACTGTATCTCCTGACGGCGCTGCAGGGTATGTATTATATTGATCAGACCATAAGGAATGTGGACCTGACCGTCTATGACGGCTACAATCACCTGCGTCAAGAGTCGGTCATTAACGGAGAGTATCTGCTGACGTCTACAACAGGGAGAAGACTTGCTCTGGAGCAGGAGCCTGTGGCCGGCGATGCTGTCGTGAGCGATGTGGAGAGAAGCGGGAACAGGACACAGTTCTCGGTCCGGACGGGGACAGGAAACGCTTATGTGGAACTGCCGCTCTTTGCCTATGACCATTATCGGTGCAGCGATGTGGCGACGGGAGAGGAGTTCGCCGTCACCAGAGGAGATAACAATAAGATCCATATTGATTTGCCGTCGAACTGGCAGGGAGAACTGTCTGTGCGCTATGTGGAACCCTGGTACTGGAGGCTGGCGGAGATCATTTCGATCCTCACTTTTGTCGGGCTGGTTCTGTATGTGTCTGCGAGACGCAGGAGCGAGAGAAGGCGTGTCGCCGGACAATGACGGGATTCTGCCGTCGGGATAGGGGAGAAGTCTATGGAACAGATGTCTTTTTTTGACACGAGAAAAGAGAGCGTTCCGTTAGCCAGCCGTCTGCGGCCGGGCCGTCTGGAGGATTTCGTGGGGCAGGAGCATCTGCTCGGCGAGGGAAAGATGCTCAGGCAGATTATCGAGAAAGATCAGATTTCGTCCATGATCTTCTGGGGACCGCCGGGGGTTGGCAAGACTACGCTGGCGAGCATCATCGCGGGCCGGACGAAGGCGGAATTCATCAATTTCAGCGCGGTGACGAGTGGCATCAAGGAGATCAAGGAGGTCATGCATCAGGCGGAGATCAGCCGTCAGATGGGTGTGCGGACGGTGCTGTTTGTGGACGAGATTCATCGCTTCAACAAGGCGCAGCAGGATGCCTTTCTGCCCTTTGTGGAGAAGGGAAGTATCGTTCTGATCGGCGCTACGACGGAGAACCCTTCCTTCGAGGTGAACGCGGCTCTGTTGTCACGGTGCAGAGTGTTCGTGCTGAAGGCGCTGGAGGAGAAGGACATTGTGCGGCTGCTTGAGAATGCCCTGCACAGTCCGGAGGGCTTTCCGGGGCAGAGGATTGCGATGAACGGCGAACAGCTTCGGGCGGTCGCCGTTTTCGCTAACGGGGACGCCAGAACGGCGCTCAACACGCTGGAGATGGCGGTTCTGAACGGCGATATCACGAAGGACGGCAGCATCGTTGTGACGGACGAAGGGCTCGCCCAGTGTATCAGCCGCAAGTCGCTTCTGTACGACAAGACGGGGGAAGAGCACTACAACATGATCTCCGCCCTGCACAAATCCATGCGCAACAGCGACCCCGACGCGGCCGTTTACTGGATGCTCAGAATGCTGGAGGGCGGTGAGAACCCGCTGTATATTGCGAGAAGGTTGATTCGGTTCGCGAGCGAGGATGTGGGAATGGCGGACAGCCATGCGCTGCCGTTGGCGGTCGCCGCATACCAGGCCTGTCACTTCCTGGGAATGCCGGAGTGCGACGTGCACTTGACGCACGCGGTCACCTACCTTGCGATGGCGCCCAAGTCCAACGCCCTGTATACGGCGTGCGAGAAGTGCAAGGCGGATCTGCGGACGGAGAACGCGGAACCCGTGCCATTGCAGCTTCGGAACGCGCCGACGAAGTTGATGAAGGAGCTGGATTACGGAGCCGGTTATCAGTATGCGCACAATGCGGAGGAGAAGCTGACGAACATGGAGTGTATGCCGGCGTCCAAGAAAGGCTGCGTCTACTATGAGCCGACGGGGCAGGGGGACGAGGCGGCGGTGAGAAAAAGACTGGAAGAGATCAGAGAGTGGAAGCGGAGACATGCCGACTGAGAGGGAAGCGGAGCCGCTTCCTTTTTTTATGCGTGCAATGCGCGCAGAGAATTTAGTCATAACCCGGACAACGTCTCATATATTGAGATAAGGGAGGCGCGATGGGCAGAGAAGATATCATACATATGTTCCCGGAGCGAATGCGGGAGAGATGGGGAAAAACGGCGGAACATGCCGGGAGTCTGCAGGAGATCAGGCTGCGCGTGGGAAGGCCGGAGACGGTTATGATTGACGGCAGAGAGCGGTTTGTCGGAACGGACGGAGAACTGCGGGACAGGCCGTCGGGGAAGACGGTGTGCACTGCGGAGGATGTGGACGAGATCCTGGGGCATCTGTGCAGGTATTCTCTCTATGCGTTTGCGGACGAGATACGGCAGGGATTTCTGACGGTCCAGGGAGGTCACAGGGTAGGTCTTGCGGGACAGGTGATCCTGGAGGATGACGGCACGGTGCGCAATATAAAATACGTGCGTTATCTCAATATTCGTATCGCGCATGAGGTAAAGGGCATATCGGATCCGTTTCTTCACGGGCTGTACGATGGTGGGGGCCGCCTGTACAACACGCTTCTCATCTCGCCGCCGGGATGTGGCAAGACGACCATGCTCAGGGACCTGATCAGAAATGTATCCGACGGAAGCGCCTGCGGGGCCGGCATGAATGTCGGCGTGGTTGACGAGCGCTCCGAGATTGCGGGGAGTTATCTGGGCGTGGCGCAGAACGATGTGGGAGCGCGCACGGATGTGCTGGACGGCTGTCCGAAGCGGGAGGGTATGATGATGCTTGTACGGTCCATGACACCGCAGGTGCTGGCGGTGGACGAACTGGGTGGGGAGGAGGATCTGCGGGCGCTGCGCACGGCCAGCGGCTGCGGCTGCAGACTGCTCGCGACGGTACACGGGGAGTCGCTTCAGGAGAACGGATATAACAATAACATGCGTGATATTATTATGAGCGGCCTGTTTGACCGGTACATGGTGCTGACCAGAAAAAACGGGCGATGTGAGGTGGAGGGAATCTATGACAGGAACGGCCGCAGTGTTTAAGCTGGCGGGAGTCGCCTGTATTCTCGCAGGCAGCGTCGGATGGGGGCTTGGCAGAGTCGGGGAGGAGCGGCGCAGGGTGGAGTATCTGCGGGAGATCCTGCGCATTGTCAGACGCATGCAGGATGAGATCGACTACGGAAAGCGCACGCTGCCGGAGATCTGCCTGATCCTGTCGGAGTGCTGCGGACCGCTGTACGGCGCATGCTTTCGTCGCATCTACGAGCTGACGGGGCAGGGAGACGGCGCGCCGGTGAAGCGCGTATGGGAGGAACAGGTGAAAGCGTGCCAGGCGGAGGCGCCTTTGTCCGAGGCGGAGAAGGCAATTCTCGGGAATCTTCCACAGTGTCTGGGAATGCGGGAGGAGAAGCAGCAGGCGAGGAACATAGGCAGATACGCGGAAACGGCATATGAAAGCTGCAGGAAGGCGGAAGGGGCATATGAGAATAAGACGAGAATGCTGCTCAGCCTGAGTGTGCTGGCGGGCGCTTTTTTGACAATCCTGCTGCTGTAGCGGGGTGAGGAGGACGGATGGATGGAAGTGAGTCTCATATTCAGGATCGCCGCTGTCGGCGTCTTGGTGACAATATTAAATCAGGTTTTAAAACATAGCGGCCGAGAAGAGCAGGCTTTTCTGATAAGCCTTGCTGGATTAATTCTTGTTTTAACATGGGTCATCCCATACATATACGATCTGTTTGTCATGATTCAGGAGCTGTTTGCGCTCTGACTGTCTGGGGAGGGATGGGCTGTGGAGATGATCAGAATTTGTCTGGCGGGCGTTGTGGGGATACTGCTTGCCGTTTTGTTGAAGGGGTATCGGGCAGAGTATGGCGTCTGTGCGGGAATCGCCGTGGGTCTTGTCATTGCGGGCTGCGCCCTGCGCTATCTCGGCGGGCTTCTGTCCGCTCTGGAACAGATGCGGGAGTACTTAAAAGATAACTATAGTTATATAACGATTCTCCTGAAGGCGGTAGGAGTCACCTACGTGTGCGAATTCTGCGCCGGGATCTGCAGGGACGCCGGCTACAGCGGCATTGCCGGACAAGTTGAAATCCTCGGCAAGCTCTATATTCTGTTGGCGGGCATGCCGATTCTCATGACCCTGCTGGAGTGTATACAGTCCTTGGCGATCTGAGAGGACTGCGAGAGAAGCGGGAGGAGGAGAAGAGAGATGGACATCACAGACAGCGGCAGAATCTGGGAAGAATTCGGGCTGGACGCCGCGGCGGCTGATCTCCGGAAGTTGTTTCCGGAATATGTCTTCGATGGCAGGGCAGTGCTGCGCCTGATCCTGCAGGGAAGGGTCTGGGAGGCTGTCAGGGAACTCGGAAAAGGAATAACAGGTGCTTTTGATTATCAGACAGAGGAGATCAGAACGCTTTTTATCGCCGTGCTTGTCCTGGGAATCGCGGCGGCGCTCTTTGTCAATTTTGCGGATCTCTTTCAGGATCACCAGGTTTCGGATCTCGCGTTTTACTTTGTATATCTTCTCATGATCGCGGTGCTCATGCACGCGTTCTCGAAGGCGGTGCTGATCGTGCGGGAGATACTTGAGACGGTGACGACGTTCATGCAGTTATATATACCGACATACATGGTCGCGGTGGGGAGCGCCGCCGGCGTCATGTCGGCGTCTGCATACTATCAGGCGCTTCTGTTCGTCGTCTGGCTGATCGAGCGCGTCTACCTGTCTCTTCTGCTGCCAGCTGTGCAGGCATACCTGCTTTTGACCGTCATCAACGGCGTCTGGATGGAGGAAAAGCTGGCGCTGCTCCTGGAACTTCTGCACAAGGCGATCGATGTTGGGATCAAACTCTCCCTCGGCGTCGTCACCGGGTTCAGCCTTCTGCAGGCGATGATCTCCCCGGCGCTGGATTCGCTGCAGGTTTCCGCCTTCAGGAAAGCGATGGCGGCGATTCCGGGAATCGGCGGGCTGACAGAGGGGATGCTTGAGATGGTGTTGGGATCGGCGGTGTTGATCAAAAACGGTATCGGACTGTATGTTACACTGACGCTTCTCCTGCTGTGCTGCATACCGCTCGCAAAGCTGTTTATGTATGCGGCGGCGGTCAAAGTGGGCGCAGCTCTGGCGGGCATCGTGGGCGACAGGCGCATGACGAACTGCGCAAGCAGGGTCGGAGACGGCAATATCATGCTGTTAAAGCTGTCGCTGGCGGTCGTCGGCATGTTTCTGATCCAGATCGCGATCATCACTTACACAACGGGCGGGGGAAGATAAAAGGTGACGGAAATGATTGACAATATCAGGCGCATCGGCATTTTTATGATCGTGGCCCGGACGGCGGCACACTTTGCGGCCGGCAAAGCATACGAGAAGTATATCCGGGTAATTACGGGCGTTATTGTTCTCTATCTCTTTCTGGCCCCGTTTGGCGGTGCGGACGGTGACGACGCGGGGCGTTGGCAGGAATGGATGGGAGAGCTGGAGAGTCGTCTGCAGGCGGATGGAAAACAAAACATGGAGACTGTCCGGGCGGCAGAGACGCCGGAAGCGGCGGCCATGGAGCGGATCGAGGAGGAAATCAGAACAAGACTTGACGAGGCGGCTGCCGGTATCGGTTACAGGGTGACGGATGCAGCGCTGTCGCTGACGGAGGCGGAGAGCGGGAGCGGGGAGAAAAGCTGGGAATTCAAGCGCGTGACGGTGACGGTGTCCGATAGGGCGCCCGACCGGACGGCCTCCGGTGAAGCGGACGATATCCGGATTGACAGAATTGAGGTGGGAAACCGGGAGAGCGACGGCGGCTGGCCGTCCGCCGGGGACGGGGAGGAGCAGAGCGGCGGCGGGGAGGAGTGCCGCCGCGTCTTTGCAGAGTTACTCGGCGTGACGGAGGATAAGGTGGAGGTGATATTTCATGGAGGCAGCTAAAAAACTGTCAGATAAAATAACAGACGGTATGAAAAAGGATAAGGATCGGTGGCTGGTGGTTGTCCTGGCGGGCATTCTGCTGTGTGTCGTCGCCATGCCCGCGCGGCGGGAGAGCACAAAGTCCGATATATCGAACACCATACATGATACGGTAGAAACCACCGGGGAAGCCGAAGCGGCCGCATACCTGGACGGCGCAGACAACGATTACGCCGTATACTGGGAGAAGCGTCTGGAGGAAGCCCTCCGGTATGTGGAGGGGGTCGGGCAGGTC
The DNA here is from genome assembly GCA_947586255.1 of uncultured Lachnospiraceae bacterium. Taxonomy (GTDB): domain Bacteria; phylum Bacillota; class Clostridia; order Lachnospirales; family Lachnospiraceae; genus UBA3282. The sequence continues at coordinate 18,964 of CANPXP010000007.1, forward strand.
AGGGTGCTGATCACACTGCGGGAATCCGAGCACAGGATCGTGGAGAAGGATGGTCCGGAGGAGTATTCGGATACCGGAGAGCGGGACGCGGCGGGAGGCAGCCGCACGGCGGGAGAGAGCAGAATCGATAAGAGCACGATTTACACGGTGGATGAAAACGGCCGGGAAGTCCCCTATGTCGCCAGGACGATCGCGCCGGCGGTGGAGGGCGTGGTCGTGATTGCGCAGGGAGGCGGAGCGCGCGTGGTACAAGATAATATAATCCGCGCGATTCAGGTATTATTTGATCTCGACGCGAATAAGATAACAATAGTAAAAATGAAAAATAATCAGTGAAGGGGAGAAAAGTTTTGAAAAATATGATCAAAAAGAACCAGATGATGATCACGGCGCTGGCGATTATGATCGCCGTAGCGGGCTATCTGAATTTTGCGGGGACCAAGGTGACGGACGAGGAGGTCATGTCCGTCAACGGGGAGGCCGCAGTGCAGGATACAGCCGATCCGGTGCTCGCCGGCGCGGACAGCGATTATGCGGCGTTCGCCGATTTGTCCGACGAGGATATCGAGCAGGCCACAGGCGATATCGCAAGCCTTGATACGGACGTGACCATGGCGGAGGACGGCGGCGTGGACGAGGAACTTGAGGAAGCCCTGGCGGCGGAACAGTTGGAGGAAGTGCCCGGCGAGGCGGTCTTCACGTCGGCAGGAACCGTGTCGGAGCTGTCGGGGGCCAAGCTGCAGAAGGAGCAGACGCGCGCGCAGAACAAGGAGACGCTCCTGGAGATTATCAACAACGCTAACATCAGCGAGACGCAGAAGCAGGAGGCTGTCAACAGCATGATTTCCATGACGGATACTGCCGAGAAAGAGACGGCTGCGGAGATCCTTCTGGACGCCAAGGGATTTGATGACGCGATTGTGAGCATAGACGGGGACAGCGTGGACGTCGTCGTCAACACGGAAGAGCTGACGGAGGCGCAGCGCGCGCAGATCGAGGACATTGTAGTCCGCAAGACCGGCGTGACGCCGGAGGCCGTTATCATAAGCACGGTCGATCAGGATTAAACAAAGTGCATCTTTATGATTTTTATGCTATACTGAACAGGAATGTGCTTTCCGGCAGCGGTGTGAGGCTGCCGGCGGGGCAGAGATACGGAGGCGGAAGATGAAGAGAATATTTTTGATTGTTCTGGACAGTTTTGGCATAGGAGAGATGGAGGACGCCGCCGACTACGGGGACGCGGGCACGAACACGCTCAGATCCGTCGCGGCGGACGCGGCCTTTCATATGCCTCATATGGGAGAGCTCGGACTTTTCAATATCGACGGTGTGGACTGCAGGGACGGCGTGTCGGCGCCGACGGGGCGGATCGCGCGTATGAAGGAGGCATCCAAGGGCAAAGATACTACCATAGGGCACTGGGAGATCGCGGGAATTCTGTCCAGGAAACCGCTTCCGACCTATCCCGACGGATTTCCGAAGGAAGTGCTGGACCGGTTTACCGCGGCCACGGGCAGAGGCGTGCTCTGCAACAGGCCGTACTCCGGCACGGAAGTGATTAAGGACTATGGAGATGAGCATGTGAAGAGCGGCAGGTTGATCGTCTATACATCCGCTGACAGCGTGTTTCAGATCGCCGCGCATGAGAAGGTGGTTCCCGTGGAGACGCTGTATGAGTACTGCAGGCAGGCGAGGCAGATTCTGCAGGGCGAGCACGGCGTCGGCCGTGTGATCGCGAGGCCCTTTGTCGGAGAGAGCGGCAGTTATGTCAGAACGGCCGGGCGTCATGATTTTTCGCTGGAGCCTCCCGCGACCACCATGCTGGATCAGCTGAAGGAGGTGGGATATGACGTGATTTCCGTGGGTAAGATCAAGGATATTTTTGCGGGCCGCGGCATCACGGAATACGTGTACACCAAGGGAAACGAGGAGGGGATTGAGAGGACGCTCGAGTATATGGACAGGGATTTTGAAGGGTTGTGCTTTGTCAATCTGGTGGATTACGATATGCTGTACGGGCATCGCAACGACGTGACGGGATATGCCGCGGCACTCTCCTACTTTGACGACAGGCTGCCCGAGATATTGGGCAGGCTGCGGGACGAGGATATTCTGATGATCACGGCCGACCACGGCTGCGATCCGGGCTACAAGGTTTCGACGGACCATTCCAGAGAGCATACGCCGTTTCTTATGTACGGCCGGACGGTGAACCCCGCGAATCTCGGGACACGGGAGACTTTCGCGGATATCGGCGCGACGGTGTTAGATTATTTTGGGATCAGGCCGGCGTTCGCCGGCACGTCGATGCTCTGACACAGGAAGTATGGAGGATAAAATCTTGGGTAACTACGCAGAGGAGATCAACAGAAGAAGAACATTTGCGATCATATCCCACCCGGATGCGGGCAAGACCACACTGACGGAGAAATTCCTGCTCTACGGGGGAGCGATCAACCTGGCGGGGAGCGTGAAGGGCAAGGCGACGGCCAGACACGCCGTGTCCGACTGGATGGAGATCGAGAAGGAGAGGGGTATTTCCGTGACGTCCTCGGTGCTTCAGTTTGAGTACGGCGGGTACTGTATCAACATTCTGGACACGCCGGGGCATCAGGATTTCTCGGAGGATACTTACAGGACGCTGATGGCAGCGGACTCGGCGGTCATGGTGATCGACGCGTCCAAGGGCGTGGAGGCCCAGACCCGCAAGCTGTTCAAGGTGTGCGTCATGCGGCACATTCCGATCTTTACCTTTATCAATAAGATGGACAGGGACGCCAACGACACGTTTGAGCTGCTGGACGAGATCGAGAAGGAGCTGGGGATTGCCACGTGTCCGATCAACTGGCCGATCGGCTCGGGCAAGCGCTTTCAGGGAGTCTATGAGCGGGAGAGCAGATGTGTCATCACGTATGCCGATACGGAGAAAGGCACGAAGGAGGGACATGCCACCCGGATTCCGGTCGATGACGAGAACCTGTTGAAGGAACAGATCGGCGAGGCGTTCAGCGAACAGCTTAAGGATGAGATTGAGCTTTTGGACGGAGCGAGCGAGGAGTATGATCTGACGCGGATACAGGCGGGAGAGCTTACGCCGGTATTTTTCGGGTCCGCGCTCACGAATTTCGGCGTGGAAATCTTTTTGCAACATTTCCTGAAAATGACTACGGCGCCGCTGCCGCGCCGGGCGGATATCGGGCTGATCGATCCGGTGGAGCATGATTTCTCCGCGTTTGTATTCAAGATACAGGCGAATATGAACAAGGCCCACCGGGACAGAGTGGCGTTCATGAGAATCTGTTCGGGCAGATTCGACGCTTCCGCTGAGGTGAAGCATGTGCAGGGAGGCAGGGTCATGCGCCTGTCGCAGCCGCAGCAGATCATGGCGGATGAGCGGAAGATTCTGGATGAGGCTTACGCGGGCGACATTATCGGTGTCTTTGATCCCGGGGTGTTCTCGATCGGGGACACGATCTGTATGCCGAAGGAACAGTTCGCATACGAGGGAATCCCCACTTTTGCGCCCGAGCATTTCGCGAGGGTGAAACAGATAGACACGATGAAACGCAAACAATTTGTGAAAGGAATCACGCAGATCGCGCAGGAGGGCGCGATTCAGATCTTCCAGGAATTTAATACGGGTATGGAGGAGATCATCGTCGGCGTGGTGGGTGTCCTGCAGTTCGACGTTCTGAAATACCGTCTGGAGAATGAATACAATGTGGAGATCCGGCTGGAGAATCTGCCGTACGAGCATATCCGCTGGATCGAGAACAGTGAGATTGATCTGAACAGGCTGACGGGAACCTCCGACATGAAGAAGATTCAGGATCTGAAAGGCAGGCCGCTTCTCTTGTTTGTCAACCAGTGGAGTATCGGTATGACGATTGAGAGGAACGAAGGACTGATTCTGTCGGAGTTCGGAAAAAACTGAGGACAGGCTGTGCGGTATCTGCGGTGATCAGGGTGGCGCATATGAAAAAAACAGGATTGTTGCTGGCGGGTATGTTGATCGTCACGGGCGGGCTGCTCCACGCATGGAATACCCTGCCTCGCCGGCAGAGCGAATTGTATATGCAGGAGCAGGCCGGGGCGGAGAAAGAGCGGATCGAACAGGCGGAGCAGGTCATCCGGGAGCCGGAGGACGGCTATGTCTACGGTTTGCTTTCCGGAGAGGAGCAGACGCTTTATCTGGAGATCCGGGACGCGCTGACCGGTTATGAGGAGGAGGTGCAGCTGTCCAGCTGTGACAAGGATGAGATCTCCCACGCCTTCCAGTGCGTTCTCAACGACCACCCCGAGATTTTCTATGTGGACGGCTACACTTATACGGAGTATACGCTGGGCGATATCCTCAGGAAAATCACGTTTACCGGGACATACTGCTATGACCGCGACGAGACGCTTGACAGGCAGGAACAGATAGATAATTATGTAAACCAATGCCTCGCCGGTATGCCGGAGGGAGCGGATGAGTATACCAGGGTGAAGTATATCTATGAGTATCTGATTCACCACACGGAATATGATGCGCAGGCGGCGGACAGCCAGAATATTTGCTCAGTCTTTATAGAGGGAAGATCGGTGTGCCAGGGGTATGCCAAGGCGACGCAGTACCTGCTGGACAAGGCCGGAATCTTCTCGACGATTGTGCTGGGCCGTGTGATCGGCGGAGAAGGACATGCCTGGAATCTCGTGCGGATCGACGGGAAATACTATTATGTGGACACTACGTGGGGAGACGCCTCCTACCAGGCGGTGGGCGGCAGTTACCCGGGGGAGAAGATTCCGACGATCAACTACGATTATCTGTGCGTGCCTGACAGCCAGATGAATCTGACGCACGAGACTGACAATGTGGTGTCGCTTCCGGTCTGCGATTCGATGGAGGCCAACTACTATGTGCGGGAGGGTCTCTACTTTACCGAATGGGATCCGGCGCAGATCGAGAGCGTCTTTCGGAGGGAGTACGAGAAGGGCAGCGACTACGTGACGTTAAAGTGCGCAAGCTATGACGTATACAGCAGAATGTACGGGGCGCTGATCACCGATCAGGAGATTTTCCGCTATCTGGACTGTCCGGACGGGCTGGTATCGTACTCGGACGACGAGGAACAGTACAGCATGAGCTTTTGGCTTTAATGGGAATGGGACTATGCAAAAATCAGATATTTTGGTATACTTATCCCAAATCAAAGAAAGGCATGGAGTGATATGATGGAACAGGAATCGGCTAAGAATATTGAATTGTCCAGGGAGAATGAGTCGTTTGGAACCGTGAAAATTGCGGACGACGTGGTGGCGATGATCGCCGCGCTCGCCGCGACGGAGGTGGACGGCGTGTCGGCCATGAACGGCAACGTTGCCCATGAGCTGCTGAGCAAGGTCGGCGTCAAGGGAACCGCCAAGGGCGTCAAGGTGGATATCTCTAATAAGAAGGTCAAGGTGGAGCTCGCGATCGTCATGGAGTACGGCTTCAATATTCCGGCGACGTGCCAGAGCGTGCAGAACAAGGTGAAGAGCGCAATCGAAAATATGACGGGTCTGGAAGTGACGGACGTCAATATCCGCATCTCGGGGATTCAGATGGCGCATTGAGCCGCAGAGAGGACAGAGGCAGAACAGGATACGGCAGGAGCGATTATGAGCAGAAGAGAGTTGCGGGAGCAGATTTTTAAGCTGCTGTTTCGCGTGGAATTCAACAGTGCGGAGGATATGGCGGAGCAGGAGCAGCTGTTCTTCGAGGACGAGGACGCGGCAAAGGGCGGGGACGCCGGATACATATCGGATAAATATCACAAGATACAGCAGAAGCTTCCGGAGATCGATGAACAGTTAAACACGAGGACGGAGGGCTGGAACACCGACAGGATGAGCAAGGTCGATCTGACGATTCTGCGGCTGGCGGTCTATGAACTTCTCTATGACGATGCGATACCTACCGGCGTCGCCATCAACGAGGCGGTGGAACTCGCCAAGAAATTCGGACAGGACGCTTCGCCAGGATTTGTCAACGGCATTCTGGCGAAATTCGCCTGAAGGGGACGGTCGCTATGGAGAGGAAGATATACACGGTTGCAGAGGTCAATGCTCATATCGGCACTATGTTCAGGAGAAATGAGACGCTGCGGTCAATCAGCGTGAAGGGGGAGGTCAGCGGCTGCAAATATCATCCCTCCGGCCATATTTATTTTACATTAAAGGACACGTCGGGAGTCATATCCTGTGTCCTGTTTTTGAAAAACCGCGGCGGACTGCGCTTCAAAATGGCGGATGGGCAGCAGGTCGTGGTGGACGGTGAAGTGAAAGTCTATTCTCAGGCAGGCAAATACCAGCTATATGCCAGTGCGGTTCGCAGAGAAGGCGCCGGAGAGCTTTTCGAGCGGTATGAGCAGCTGAAAAGGGAACTGGAAGAGCGGGGGATGTTTGCACAGGAATATAAGCGGCCGATCTCGCAATATATCCGGACGCTGGGTGTCGTGACCGCCTCCACGGGCGCGGCGATCCGGGATATCATCAACGTCGCGGGCAGGCGGAACCCGTATGTGCAGATTATTCTCTATCCCGCGATCGTGCAGGGAGAGGCGGCGGCCGTGAGCATCGTCAACGGGATCCGCGCGCTGGAACGGTTGGGCGTGGACACGATGATTGTCGGCAGAGGAGGCGGTTCTGTCGAGGAACTGTGGGCGTTCAACGAGGAGATTGTGGCGCAGGCGATCTTTGACTGTTCCATACCGATTATCTCCGCGGTGGGGCATGAGACAGACACGTCGATCGCCGATTTCGTGGCGGATATGCGGGCGCCGACGCCGTCCGCGGCGGCCGAGCTTGCCGTGTATAAGATCGAGGACCTGCAGGACAGGCTGGCCGGATATGCCGGCGCCATGCAGAATGCGATCCGCAGGACGATAGGCGCCTGCAGGCGGGAGGCGGAGCATTACGGCGGACAGCTGAAATATCTGAGCCCGGTCAATCGAATCCATATGAAAAGGAACCAGGCGGTATTTTTGGAGGAGCGTCTGCAGAAGGCTATGGAGAAGCGCCTGCAGGACAGCAGACACAGAGCGGAGCTGTATATCGAGCAGCTGCGCGGTCTGTCGCCGCTGGACAAGCTGAGTCAGGGATACGCGTACGCCGCCGACAGCGCGGGGGCGACGATTGCTTCTATCGGACAGGTGTCCGTGGGCGACGAGATGAGAGTCTATGTGAAGGATGGAAGTCTGCTCGCCAGAATAACGGAAAAGCGAGAGGAAATCTATATGGCGAAAGGAGACGGGAAACCGTGAAGCGGGAGGAACAGGAAGTGAGCGAAGAGAGGACAGAGCAGGAACAGAAGGCGGAGGAAGGGTTGTCCCTGGAAGAAACCTTTGCGCAGATCGAGGAAGTGATCGGGCATCTCGAGGACGAAGAGATCACGCTGGAGCAGTCCTTTCAGGAATACAACAGGGGAATGCATCTGCTGAAGCACTGTAACGACACGATTGACAGAGTGGAGAAAAAGGTGCTGCAGATCAATGAAGATGGTGGGCTGGATGAATTTTAAGGAAGAGATGATGCAAAAAACCGAGAGGATCGAGGCGGCGCTGGCGGCTTTCCTGCCGCGGGAGGAAGGCTTTCAGAGAACAGTGATCGAGGCGATGAACTACTCTGTCACAGCGGGCGGCAAGAGGCTTCGGCCCATGCTGATGGAGGAGAGCGCGGCGCTTTTCGGTGAGCCGGACCGGGAGGCGCTTAACTGCTTTATGGCGGCGCTTGAGATGATACACAACTATTCCCTCGTGCATGACGATCTGCCTGCGATGGACAACGACGAGTACCGCAGAGGGCGCAAGACGACCCATGTGGTATACGGGGAGGGCATGGCGGTTCTCGCGGGGGACGGACTGTTGAATTATGCTTTCGAGACGGCGGCGCGGGCTTTTGACGGTGCGGCGACGGCGGAGGATTACAGGCGCATAGCGGCTTCCCTGCAGATACTCGGCGCGAAAGCCGGCATCTACGGCATGATCGGCGGTCAGTGCGCGGACCTGGAGGCGGAGCGGGCGGACGGAGACATGACGGAAGAACTCCTGCTCTTCATCCATGAGCACAAGACGGCCGCGCTCATCCAGGCGGCCATGACGATCGGAGCGACGCTGGCCGGCGCCGCGCAGGCGGAGGTCGCGCGGCTGGAAAAGTGCGCGTACAATATCGGCGTCGCCTTTCAGATTCAGGACGATGTGCTGGATGTGACGGGTAGCACGGAGGTGCTTGGCAAGCCGGTGGGGAGCGACGAGAAAAACCATAAGCTCACCTATGTGACGCTGCACGGACTGGAGGAGTCCAAGCGGGAAGTGGAGCGCCTGTCAGAAGAGGCGGCCGGTATTCTCGCGTCTTTTCCCGCGAGGAATTTATTCCTGGAGGAGCTGGTGAGACAGCTGATCTACAGAGAGAGATAATTTTTCATGAGCCGTCAGGCTTGGAGGGTTACGATGTTTTTGGAGAAGATAGAGAAGGCGAACGATATCAAGAAGATTGCGCCGTCGGATTACGGCGCGCTGGCGGAGGAGATCAGGGAGTTCCTGATCCGCTCCATCAGCGAGACGGGCGGGCATCTCGGCTCCAATCTGGGAGCCGTGGAGCTGACGATGGCGCTGCACCTGTTTCTGAATCTGCCGGAGGACAAGCTGATCTGGGATGTCGGGCACCAGTCTTACACCCACAAGGTCCTGACCGGCAGGCGGGAGGGATTCGCCAATCTGCGCAAGTTCGGCGGCATGAGCGGTTTCCCGAAGCGCAAGGAGAGCGACTGTGACTGTTTCGACACGGGGCACAGCTCCACCTCCATCTCCGCGGGTCTCGGCATGGTGAAGGCGAGGGACATCCAGGGCAAAAAGAACCTGATCGTATCCGTGATCGGGGACGGTTCCCTGACGGGCGGCATGGCGTATGAGGCGCTCAATAACGCCAGCCAGCTGGAGACGAATTTTATTATTGTGCTGAACGATAACAACCGGTCTATCTCCGAGAATGTGGGAGGAATTTCCAAATATCTGAGCAATATCAGGACGGCTAACATGTATCTGGACCTGAAGGAAGGCGTCTACAATTCCCTGCACGGCAAATCGAAGTACGGAGACAAGGTGGTCTATCAGATCAGGCGGGCCAAGAACAGCTTCAAGCAGCTGGTTGTACCCGGCATGTTCTTCGAGGATATGGGAATCACCTATCTGGGACCGGTGGACGGCCACAATATTCAGGCGATGGTGCGTATGCTGGGCGAGGCGAGGAAAGTCCGCGGCGCTGTGCTTTTGCATGTCCTCACCCAGAAGGGCAAGGGCTATGCGCCCGCGGAGAGGCATCCGGCCAGATTTCACGGCGCGGAGCCTTTTGACATCGAGACGGGTCTCCCGACGAAGCAGCACAGCAAGGCCAACTATACGGATATTTTCTCCACGGTCATGTGCAAGTTGGGGCAGCGGGAGGAACAGGTGGTGGCGATCACCGCGGCGATGGCGGACGGCACGGGGCTGAAACGCTTCCGCAACATGTATCCGGAGCGCTTTTTCGATGTGGGCATCGCGGAGGAGCACGCGGTGACGTTCGCCGCCGGTCTGGCGGCCGGAGGGATGAAGCCGATCGTTGCGATTTACTCGTCCTTTCTGCAGCGGGCTTACGACCAGATCCTGCACGACGTCTGTCTGCAGAATCTGCCGGTGGTCTTTGCCATTGACCGGGCGGGCCTGGTGGGCAGCGACGGGGAGACGCATCAGGGCATCTTCGACCTGTCCTATCTGTCCTCGATTCCCAACATGCACATTATGGCGCCCAAGAATAAGTGGGAGCTCTCCGATATGTTGAAATTCGCAGTGGCGTCGAACATGCCCGTCGCGATTCGCTATCCGCGGGGAGAGGCGTTCGACGGACTGCGGGAGTTCCGCGCGCCTGTCGAGTACGGGAAGAGCGAAGCGATCTACGAGGAGCAGGATATCCTGCTCTTGGCGGTGGGCAGTATGGTGAAGGTGGCGCTCGACGTGCGCACGCGGCTGAAGGAGAATGGTTACGCGTGCTCGCTCACCAATGCGCGGTTTGTCAAGCCCATCGACGAGCAGGCGGTGGAGGCGGGCTGCGAGAGGCACAGGCTGCTCGTGACGATGGAGGAGAACGTGCTGAGCGGCGGCTACGGCGAGAAGGTCAGAACCTATGTGGACGGCATCGGCGCGCCGGTGCGCATTCTGAACATCGCGATCCCCGACGAGTATGTAGAGCATGGAAATGTGGAGATGCTGAAGCGGGAGATCGGCATCGACGCGGAGACGATCACCGACAAGATACTGGCCTGCTGTGAAGCCTGTGGGATTCGGAAAGCAGACGGGCAGTAGAGACGAAGAGGGAGATTTTTTGAAGGAAAGGCTTGATGTGCTCCTTGTGAAACAGGGATATGCACCTTCCAGAGAGAAGGCGAAAGCGATTCTCATGACGGGGAATGTCTACGTGGACGGGCAGCGCGAGGATAAGGCGGGGACGACGTTTGACGAGGAGAGAGTTCATATAGAAGTGAGAGGCGGCACGCTGCGATATGTGAGCCGCGGCGGCCTGAAGCTGGAGAAGGCGATGGAGGTGTTCCCGATTGCGCTTGCCCACGCGGTCTGCATGGACATCGGCGCATCCACGGGAGGTTTCACCGACTGTATGCTGCAGAACGGCGCGGATAAGGTGTACGCCGTGGATGTGGGGCACGGCCAGCTGGCGTGGAAGCTCAGAAACGACGAGCGGGTCGTCTGTATGGAGAAGACCAATTTCCGTTATGTGAAGCCGGAGGATATCGGGGAGCGGATCGATTTCGCCTCGGTGGACGTCTCGTTTATCTCGCTGACCAAGATATTGATTCCGGCCAGAAACCTGCTGTGCGGCGGCGGAAGCGCCGTCTGCCTGATCAAACCGCAGTTTGAAGCCGGCAGGGATAAGGTGGGAAAAAAGGGCGTTGTCAGGGAGGCAAAGGTGCATGAGGAAGTGGTGCGAAAGATCGTCGACTACGCGGATCTGATCGGCTTTGACGTGCGCGGCCTCACCTATTCTCCGGTCAAGGGGCCGGAGGGCAATATAGAGTATCTGCTGTTCTTGGAGAAGCGCAAGATCATCGCGGACGAGATTGTGAGTATGACGGAGCAGGAGGCGGAGAGAGCGCTGCGGGAGCTGATACTGGACGGGGCCGGCAGATCATGTGACGGCGATATGGAGGCTCTGGTGCGCAGCACGGTGGAGGAGGCCCACCGCGCGCTGGACGAGGGAAAGACAGAGGAATGAAGCAATTTTATGTGATCGCCAACAAGGCGAAGGATCCGCGGGGTGTCTATACGAAGCGGATCACGGAATATCTGGAGGCCCACGGCGGCCGGGGAATCTGCGTGGACGGCGAGGCGCTGGAGGAAGATGCGGAGTCCGGGCGCTGTTATTGCGGGGACGAGGCGGAATGCGCGCTGGTGCTCGGCGGGGACGGGACGCTCCTTCGGGCGGCGCGCAATATGATGAACAGGGATATTCCGCTTCTTGGCATCAATCTCGGCACGCTGGGATATATGGCGGAGGTGGAGATCGGCGCGATCGAGGAGGCGCTGGGCAAGCTGCTGGCGAATGATTATACGCGGGAAGAGCGCATGATGCTGGCGGGCAATGTGTACAAACAGGACTATGAGGAGGAGAATTTCGCGCTGAATGATATCGTGATATCGCGCCGCGGTTCCCTGCAGATTCTGACGCTCTACATCTATGTCAACGGGCAGTTTTTAAACAGTTTCAGCGCGGACGGCATGATTGTGGCGACGCCCACGGGCTCTACCGGCTACAATATGTCGGCGGGCGGACCGGTGGTGGAGCCCTCGGCCAACCTTCTGCTGCTGACGCCGATCTGTCCGCACACGCTGAGCACGAGGAGTATTGTGCTGGCGCCGGAGGATGAAATCAGGGTCGAGATCCCCCTGGGGCGGAACGGCAGACGGCAGTCCGTGGAGGCGAATTTTGACGGCAGCCACAAGATCGGCCTGCAGACAGGGGACAGCATCGTGGTGCGCAAGGCGGAGAGAACGACGGGGATTCTGAAGCTGAACACAGAGAGTTTCCTGACGGTTCTCCACAAGAAAATGAGCGAGTAGCGTGGATACTTGGATAAATGAACTATAACAATAAAAAGCAGAGACATGAGAAAATTGCGGAGCTGATCGGCGCATACGAGATCGAGACCCAGGAGGAGCTGGCCGAACGGCTGCGCGGAGCGGGATTTCGGGTTACCCAGGCGACGGTTTCGCGCGATATCAGAGAGCTTCAGCTGTCCAAGTTGCCGATCGGCGGAGGCAGACAGAAATATGTAGCTTTCTCGCCGGACGACGAGCGGCTGGGAGATAAATACAGCAGAGTGCTCAAGGAGGGGTACGTGTCCATGGCGCTGGCGCAGAACCTGCTCGTTATGAAGACGGTGTCGGGTATGGCGATGGCGGTAGCGGCGGCGGTGGACGCGCTGAAGATCGAGGAGATCGTGGGCTGTATCGCCGGGGACAATACGATCATGATGGCGACGCGGAGCGAGGAGCAGGCGGCGGCCGTCATGGACAGGCTCGCGAGAATGATAGAACACTGAACGCGGTGTGTTTGACATACAGATGAGGATTGCGATGTTAGAGAGTTTGCATGTAAAAAATCTGGCGCTGATCGACGAGATTGAAGTCACCTTCGGCAGAGGCTTAAATATCCTGACCGGTGAGACGGGTGCCGGCAAGTCCATTGTCATCGGCTCGATCAATCTGGCGCTGGGCGCCAAGGCCGACAGGGATATGATACGGACGGGCGCTGAGTATGCGCTTGTGGAGTTGGTCTTTACGGTGGACAGGCCGGGCCAGCGCGAGGCGATCAGGGCGCTGGAACTCCCCGTGGAGGAGAATCAGGTGATTATCCAGCGCAGACTTACGCAGAACCGGAGCGTCTGCAGGGTGTGCGGGGAGACGGTGACGGCCAGGCAGCTCAAGCAGCTGGCGGCGATTCTGATTGACATTCACGGGCAGCACGAGCACCAGTCTCTTCTGGAGAGCGCGAAGCAGCTGGAGATACTGGACGCCTATGCGGGGGAGCGCCTGACTTCCCGCAAGGAGGCTCTGCGGGATATCTACGCGCAGTACCGCAGGGCGGCGGAAGAACTGGCCGGGAGCGAGGCGGATGAGGAGACGAGGCGGAAGGAGACCGCGCTGGCGGAGTTTGAGTGCCGGGAGATCGGCGAGGCCGAACTGACGCCCGGGGAGGACGAGGAGGCGGAGAGCGTATACAGGCGGCTCGTCAACGGGCAGAAGATTGAGGAGGCAGTGTCCGCGGTGCATGCACTGTGCGGCTATGAGGAGGGAGGCGCCGGCGCGGGCGTCGGTCGCGCGCTCAGAGAGCTCCGCGCGGTGACGGCTTATGACGGGAACCTGGAGAATCTGGAGCGGCAGCTGTTGGATATTGACAATCTCCTGAACGACTGCAACAGGGCCGCGGCGGATTATCTTGCGGAACTCGAGTTTGACGGGGAGCTGCTTGACCGCACGGAGAGACGGCTGAACCTGATCAATCATCTGAAGACAAAGTACGGCGGCACGATCGAGGAGATTCTGGCCTATCGCGACAAGGCGGCGGAAATGTTGGAAAAGTACCGGAATTACGACGCGTACCGGGAGGAGCTGGGCAGGCGGGAGAGCGAGCTGCGGGCAAAGGCCTTGGACCTGTGCGGCGAGATCTCTGCGATACGAAAAGAATGTGCCGGCACGCTGGCCGCCAGGATGCGGGAGGCGCTCGCCGATCTGAATTTTGCGGATGTGCGGTTTGAGATACAGGTTTCCTCCTCCGAGGAGGCGCTTGGCGGGAATGGGTATGACCGCGTCGCCTTCCTGATTTCTGTCAACACGGGCGAGGGGCTGCGGGAGCTGTCCCAGGTCGCGAGCGGCGGCGAACTTTCCCGTATCATGTTGGCGTTAAAGACGGTCCTCGCGGACAAGGATGAGACGGAAACGCTGATCTTCGACGAGATCGATACGGGAATCAGCGGCAGGACCGCGTGGAAGGTGTCTGAGAAGATGGGGATTCTCGGCAGGGAACATCAGCTGATCTGCATCACACACCTCGCCCAGATCGCGTCGATGGCGGATACCCACTTCTGTATTGAGAAGCGCGTGGAGAACGAGCGGTCCGTCACGGATATCCGGGAGCTCGACGAGGAGGGAAGCATCGAAGAGCTGGCGCGTATGCTCGGCGGGGCGAGCATCACGGAGAATGTGCGAAAGAACGCCGAAGAAATGAAAGATTTGGCAAGAAAAACAAAACAATACTAAATGAAATTCAAAAAAATATCACATACTAGAGAGGACACGCATTTTGTGTGTCCTTTTCCTGTGCCGTTTTTTGACGGACAAAAGGCCATGATGCGAAGAGATGAGGAAGTGATGAATTGGACAGAGCAATCTATATGACAAGGGAACAGAAGAGGACGTACCGCATATTCCTGTATGCGCTTCTGGTGACGGCGGTCGCCGCGCTTCTGGTTACGGCTTATCTGGCATACTGGAATAAAATCCCCTCGACGATCAGGATCCGCGCGGGTGTGGAGCAGGAGCTGGATTTTGGGGTGCCTGTGTCCGGGGAGATCCGCAGGGTTGAGGAGGCGGCGCAGGTTTCCGCCATGCCGCAGGACATATCCGGCGCGGCTGCAGAGAGTGCGGCTGACAGCGCGCGGAGTATTCACGTGGACTTCGCGCACAAGGTGAGAGTCAGGGCCGGCGAAGTCGATACTTATCGGATGAATCTCAAGTTGTTCGGCATTCTTCCCTACAAAGATGTGAACGTCGAGGTGATCCAGGACAAGCTGCTGATCCCGTCGGGAATTCCGATCGGTATCTATGTGAAGACGGACGGGGTGCTGGTGGTGGGTATCGGGGAGTTCGAGAACGGCGAGGGCAGAAAGGTGTCCCCGGCGAAATATGTGCTGCAGAAGGGCGATTATATCCTGATGATCGACGGGGAGAAAATCGAGAATAAGAAACAGCTTGTCCGTCTGGTCGAGGAGTCCGACGCGGAGAGCATGGTGCTAACGATCCGGCGTAACGATGAGGTGACCGACGTCATGATTCGGCCGGAGAGCAACAGAAACAGTGAGCGGAAGCTCGGCGTCTGGATCCGCGACAACGCGCAGGGGATCGGGACGATGACTTACCTGGACACGGACGATACCTTTGGCGCTCTGGGCCACGGCATCAACGACGTGGACACCTCGGCGCTGATGGATCTGGAGGAGGGCACGCTGTATCGTACCGAGATTGTAGGCATCACGCGGGGCAGCAGCGGATCGCCGGGAGAGCTGACCGGCTATATCGAGTACGACAGCGACAACGTGATCGGGGAAATTACGGAAAATACGACGGAGGGCATCTTCGGGGTGTGCAGCGGCGAAACGGAACAGACGCCGCCCATGGAACCGATTCCCATCGCCCTGAAGCAGGAGATATCGACGGGCCCGGCACAGATCATCTGCTCCGTCACGGGGGAGCCGGAATTCTATGATGTGGAGATCATTGAGCTGAATCCGGAGCACGGCGATATCAACCGGGGGATAGTGATTCAGGTGGTGGACGAGAAGCTGCTGACGCTCACGGGAGGTATCATTCAGGGTATGAGCGGCAGTCCGATCATCCAGAACGGCAGGCTGGCCGGCGCCGTGACGCACGTGCTCGTGCAGGATTCCACGAAGGGATACGGCATTTTTATCGAGGAGATGCTGGGACACTGACGCCGTCAGTGCGATGCCTTACTATTCCATAGCATAAGTTCATTGATTATAATAGTTTATGTCAAAAGCCGTCAACAGACGGAGCAAATGGCGTAATAAGGGAATTATGGATATGGAGGAGAGTGTGATGGAGACATTAAACGTGACGGCGGCAAGAGATCAGGAACAGTTCTATCGAATACTGGATAATCTTATCAGCGCGAACAAGGAATTTCAGATTATGATCACGGTTCCTTCGGGGACAAGAGAGGAGATCCGGCCGGCGGAGACGCTGATCCGGACAGATGTGCCGCACGACCTGGAAAAGGATGTGACGGACATGATTCATGAGATCGGCGTGCCGGCGCATATCAAGGGCTATCAGTATCTGCGGGAGGCGATTATGATGTCGGTCGAGGATGTGGAGATGCTCGGTTCGATCACCAAGGTGCTCTACCCGACGATTGCCAAGAAGTATCAGACGACGCCGAGCCGCGTGGAGCGCGCCATCAGACACGCGATCGAGGTGGCCTGGTCCAGGGGCAGGATGGAGACGCTGGACGCTCTGTTCGGCTACACGATCAACACCGGCAAGGGCAAGCCGACCAACTCCGAGTTTATCGCCCTGATCGCGGACAAGATCAGGCTGCAGTACCGCGGCTGACGTTCGCCTTATTTTTCAAAATAATCCTTTTATTGACAGCGGAAATGCTGTATAATAAAGCATAAGAGATTATCGAATCATCTATATGTTGGAGGGTTAGCATGAAAAATATTTTGTTTGTGGCGTCGGAAGGGGTTCCTTTTATTAAGACGGGCGGCCTCGCGGACGTCGTGGGTTCGCTGCCGAAATGTATCGACAGGCAATATTTTGACGTCCGGGTCATTCTCCCGAAATACACCTGCATGAAGCAGGAGATGAAGGATATGCTTACCTACAGGACGCACTTTTATATGGATTTCCACTGGAAAGAAGAGTATGTGGGTATCCTGGAAGCGGAAGTGGACGGTGTAAAATATTACTTTATCGACAACGAGTCGTTTTTCAGCGGCTTCAGGCCGTACGGCGACAACGCGCTGTTCGAGATCGAGAAGTACGCGTTCTTCTGCAAGGCGGCGCTGTCGATTCTGCCGGTAATCGATTTCAGACCGGATCTGATTCACTGTCACGACTGGCAGACGGGCCTGATTCCGGTTTATCTGAAAGAGAGATTCCAGGGCGGCGATTTCTATCGGGGCATCAAGACCGTCATGACGATCCACAATCTGAAATTCCAGGGCAAGTGGAGCGTCAAGGAGGTCAAGGAGATCACGGGACTGCCGGATTACTATTTCACCTCGGATAAGCTGGAGGCGTACAAGGACGCCAACCTCTTAAAGGGCGGTCTGGTGTACGCGGACGCGATCACGACGGTCAGCGATACATACGCGGAGGAGATCAAGACAGCCTTCTACGGGGAGGGCCTCAACGGTCTTCTGTGCGCGCGGGCGAGAGATCTTCGAGGTATTGTCAACGGCATCGACTACGAGGAATTCAATCCGGAGACGGACCGCTATCTCGAGGCGCACTACAATGCGGTGAACTTCCGCAAGGAGAAGGTCAAGAACAAGCGCGCGCTGCAGGCGGAGCTGGGTCTGAACCAGGATGACAAGGCGATGATGATCGGCATTGTCTCCCGTCTGACGGGACAGAAGGGCTTCGATCTGATCGCCTATGTCATGGATGAGCTCTGTCAGGACAACGTGCAGATCGTTGTTCTGGGAACCGGCGAAGAGCAGTACGAGAATATGTTCCGCCACTTTGACTGGAAATATCACGGGAAGGTGTCGGCGAACATCTATTACTCCGACGCGCTCTCCCACAAGATCTACGGCGCCAGCGACGCGTTTCTCATGCCCTCGCTGTTTGAGCCCTGCGGCTTAAGCCAGCTGATGTCCCTGCGCTATGGCACGATCCCGATCGTGCGCGAGACGGGCGGCCTGAAAGACACCGTGCAGCCCTACAACGAATATGAGGGAACGGGAACGGGCTTCAGCTTCACCAACTACAACGCGCACGAGATGCTGGGAACGATCCGCTACGCGGAGCACATCTACTATGACAAGAAGCGCGAGTGGAACAAGATCGTTGACCGGGCGATGGCGGTCGATTTTTCCTGGCATGTGTCCGCGAAGAAATATCAGGAGATGTATGACTGGCTGATCGGTTAGCCGGAATGACTGAAATGAAACGAAGTGTATGAACGAACAAAGGAAAAAGAATAACTTTGTGCTCCAGGCGGGGATTCTTGCGGCATCGGGCATGATCGTCAAGGTGATCAGCCTGATTTACCGCAGCCCGCTTCGGAGTATTATCGGTCTGGAGGGCAACGGATATTATTCCGTTGCCATGAATCTCTATACGATCATTCTGTTGATCTCATCTTACAGTATCCCTTCGGCGATCTCCAAGGTGATCGCGCAAAAGCTGGCATTTAAAGAGTACCGCAACGCACAGCGCGTTTTTCAGTGCGCGCTGCTCTATGTGCTCGTGGTGGGTGGGATCGCGTCTGTGTTTACTTTTGTGGCGGCGCCGTACCTGGTGATTGACAACTCGGTCGTGGCGCTGCGTGTTTTGGCGCCCACCATTTTTTTCTCCGGATTTCTGGGAGTGCTCCGGGGATATTTTCAGGCGCACGGCTCCATGCTGCACACGTCGCTGTCCCAGATCTTAGAGCAGATCTTCAACGCCGCGGTCAGCATCGGGGCGGCGTATCTGCTGATGGATATGGTGTCCGGCAGCAGCGAGACGACGCAGGCGATTTACGGCTCGGCGGGAAGCGCCATCGGCACGGGAGCCGGGGTCGTGTCCGCCCTGCTCTTTATGTTCGGCATGTATATGCTCAACCGCAGGATGCTGCTGAGGCGCTCCGCCCATGACAAGACGGGCAAGCTGGACAGCTACGGCGAGATTTTTAAGATTATCCTGACGGTGGTTACGCCTTTTATCCTGAGCACCTTTATCTACAACTGTTCCACTGTGGTGAACATGAAGATCTATGAGTATGTGCTGATTCACTACAGGGAGGGAAACGAAATCGCGGTGGCGATCGATTACGGCATTTTTGCGACCCAGGCGGTGGCCATGGTCAATATCCCGATCGCGCTGGCTTCCGCCATGTCGTCCGCGACGATACCCGGCGTGGCGGCGTCCTACGCGAGAGGGGAACTGGAGGAGACGAGAGGGCTTGTGGCGAAGGCGGTCCGCATGACGATGCTGGTGTCCATCCCGGCGGCGGTGGGAATGCTCCTTCTGGCGAAGCCCATCATGTATTTTATTTTTCCGCAGAAGGACTCGCTGGAACAGGCGTCGGGGCTTCTGGCGGCGCTGTCGGTGACGGTGGTGCTCTACGGCTTGTCCACGCTGACGAACGCCGTGCTGCAGGGGATCGGACGGGTCAACACGCCGGTGATCCACTCGGCGGTGGCGCTGGTCGTTCAGATGGCGGGGCTGGTCGCGCTGCTCCTCTACACGGATCTCAATCTGTATGCGCTGGTATGCGCCAACGTCATCTACTCCTTTGTCATGTGCCTGTTAAACTGGTTTTCCGTCAGGAGACATCTGGGATACAGACAGGAGATCGTGAGAACCTTCTTAAAGCCCTTCGCCGCGTCGCTTGTGATGGGAGCCGTGGCGTTCGGCATGTATGAGAGCGTGTACATGCTGCTGCCGGTGAGCCGGATCGCGCTGCTTGCGGCGATCGGCGTCGGCGTTGTCATCTATTTCCTGGTGATTCTTCTGATCGGCGGCGTCAACGAGCAGGAACTTCTGGCCTTTCCGAAGGGTGCGTTCCTGGTGCGGTGCGCGAAAAAACTGCACCTTCTGCATGACGACGGACACGGACCCCGGGAGAGCGCGGCACGCCGGAAGGAGAAGCCGGAAAAGAGGAAGCGCCGAAAGAAGAAAAAAGAGAAAAAACACAAGGATCCTGTATAAATAATTGTCCGAAGACAAATACTGTCTGGGACAATTATTTTTTTTAGGAGGTAGGCAAATGGCAAATTTATCGGAGCTGGATCTGCAGAATCTCCGCCACCTGATGGGCGGCTACGACGTGACGCACTGCAAGCTGAAAGAGTACGCGGCGTGCGCTGACGACACGAAGGTAAAGCAGTTTTTTGAAAAAGGCGCGCAGTCCGCGCTGCAGAACAAGCAGCAGCTGATGGAGTATCTGCGATAGCGCATATCGCGAATCGGGAAGAAATGGAGGTTATGATGCAGATGGAAGAGAAGACAATGGTGGTGGATACGCTGGCGGGAATCAACGGGGAGCTGGTGCGCTTCGGGGAGATGATCGCGCAGACCGAGAACAAGGAGTTAAAGCAGACGCTGAAGCAGTTCCGCAACGCCTGTGAACAGTCCCAGGAGGAACTGTACCAGATCGCGCGGGAGAAGTCCTATTATGTGCCGGCCGCGAAGGCGACACAGGCGGAGATCGATCATGTGAAGTCCCTGTTCTCCTCAAACACGCTGTAAGGCGAAAACGTGTGACCGAAAAGACTGCATCCGGAAACGGCCGCAGTCTTTTTTTTGCGTTGCCGTGTTGTATTCCGGCGCGCTTTGTGATAAGATAAGCGAACACGCCGGCTGATCCGGCGCGGAGGGAGCAGGAGAAATATGAACAGGACGCTGCACAAATTTATCGGGGACCGCGCTTTCTACAAAATGGTGCTGACGATCGCCGTCCCCATCATGATACAGAATGGCATCACGAATTTCGTGAGTCTGCTCGACAATATTATGATCGGGCGTGTCGGCACGGAACCCATGTCCGGCGTCGCCATCGTCAATCAGCTTCTCTTTGTCTACAATCTCTGTCTGTTCGGCGGCGTGTCGGGCGCGGGCATTTTCACCGCGCAGTATTTCGGGCAGAAGAACGACGAGGGCGTCCGCCGCACGGTGCGCATGAAGCTGTGGATCGTCGCGGCGATCACTCTGGCGACGACGGCGCTTCTTCTCGCGGCGGGAAATGAGCTGATTGCCCTGTATCTCAGGGGAGAGGGAACGGCCGAGAGCGCCGCGGCGACGCTTCTGTACGGCAGACAGTATCTGCTGATCATGCTGCTCGGTCTGCCGCCCTTTATGATGGTGCAGGTCTACTCCAGCACGCTGCGGGAATGCGGGCGGACGATTCTGCCGATGCTTGCCGGCATCGTGGCCGTGTTCGTGAATCTGGTGCTGAATTACATTCTGATCTACGGCAAATTCGGCGCGCCGGCGCTGGGAGTGGCGGGCGCGGCCATCGCCACGATCCTGTCCCGCTATGTGGAGGCGGCGATCGTGCTTGTCCACACGCACAGGCATAAAGAACAAAACCCGTTCGCCGAGGGACTCTATACAACGCTGAGAGTGCCGCTTGACCTGACGGGCAGAATCATCACAAAAGGGCTTCCGCTCCTTCTGAACGAGACATTATGGGCAGCCGGCGTGGCGATGCTGACACAGTGCTATTCCGTGCGCGGCCTGCATGTGATCGCGGCGCAGAACATCTCCAATACCATCAACAACGTGTTCAACATCGTCTTCATCGCGCTGGGGGACTCTGTGGCGATTGTGGTCGGACAGCTTCTCGGCGCGGGCAGGATGAAGGAGGCCAGGGAGGCCGACAACCGGATGATCGCCTTCTCGGTCATGTGCTGCGTGCTCGTCGCCGCCGTCATGTTCCTGCTGGCGCCGTTCTTTCCGATGCTCTACAACACCGAGGAGGAGGTGCGCAGGCTCGCCGGGGAGTTCATCATGATCACGGCGGTCTTCATGCCGCAGAACGCTTTCCTGCACGCGGCGTATTTCACCCTGCGCTCCGGCGGCCGGACGGTGGTCACCTTCCTGTTCGACAGCGTGTTTATCTGGTGCGTCAGTGTGACGATCGCGTTCGTGTTAAGCCGGTTTACGGCGCTGCCGGTGACGGTTGTCTTTACCTTCGTCCAGTTGGGGGACATCATCAAGTGCGTGATCGGCTTCGCGCTGGTGAAGAAGGGCGTGTGGCTGAGAAATATTGTGGCGTAGGCGGGCGCTCAGTCGGCCTGCCGGATTCCGGAGATGTCGGCGTCGATCGCCAGAGAGTAGTTGGTGTAGTAGACCACGAAGCCCGGCTTCGCGCCGTTCGGTTTTTTCACGTTCTTGCGCCTGAGATAGTCGATCTCCACTTTCTCCTGTTCGCGGCCTTTGGAATAGTAGGCGGCGAGGCGCGCGGCCTCCTCGAAGGTGCGGTCGGGCAGTTCCCGGCCCTCGGTCTTGACGACCACGTGGGAGCTGGGAATTTTTTTGGCGTGAAACCACCAGTCGTTCCCGTTGGCGAACTTAAAGGTCAGCTCGTCGTTCTGATAGTTGTTCTTTCCCACATACATGTGAAAACCGTCGCTGCTGATGTAGTGAAAGGGTCTGCTGGTGACGCGGACCTTCTTTGCGCCGCCTTTCCGGCGGATATAGCCGCTCTCGATCAGCTCCTCCCGGATCTGCACCAGGTCCTCCTCCTGCATGGCGATGTCGAGGGAGGTGAGGACGGATTCCAGGTGGGAGATCTCTTCTTTGACCTGAATGGTCAATTCGGAGAGCGCCTCGTAAGTGCGCTTCAGCTTTCCGTATTTGTCGAAATATTTCTTGGCGTTTTCCTGCGGTGTGAGCGTATCGTCCAGCGGGATCGTGACGGTCTCGCCGGTGTGGTAATCAAGGGCTTCCATGGATTTGGCGCCCGGCTCCACGCTGTAGCCGTAGGCGTTTAACAGCTCGCCGTATACTCTGTATTTCTCGCGCTTTTCCGTGTCCTGCATCTGTCTCGTCTGCAGGTCGTATTTCTTGATGTTGCGCTCCAGGGCGGTCTGCACGATGCGCCGCAGATCGGCGGACTTCTGCCGGATGCGGATCACGGCGCTCTTCTGGGCGTAATACTGTTCCAGGAGCGCGCTGGCGGAAGGGCAGCGCCGGGAGTCCATATCGGCGTAGAGCGTCAGGGGCAGTGAGGCGTACTCGACGGGCTCCGAGCCGTTGTAGACGATGGTGGGGGTGAAATTTCCGCGTACGATCTGCGCCGTCATATCGGTCAGCACGCCGAAGAGCGCGTGAAGCGTCTCCTCGTCCAGGGCGCCTGCGGGCATGTCGCCGTCTATGCCTGCGCGGTGGCAGATTTCCTGAGCGATGACGGGTGACAGCCCCGTGTACGAGGTGTAGAGCGCCTTAAAAAGCGGCATGGGCTTCAGACGCAGCTGCGCGGACAGATCCTCGCAGGTGAGCGGCACGCGGTCCTTCTCGTCCGTCAGGAAGGGCCGGGATGTGCCGGCGTCGGGAGCGGTCGCAACGGCGGCCGCCATGTCCGTGTAGGCCGCGCAGAAGCGCAAGGGATTTTCCTTGTCCTGGGTGTGCGGGATGAAATACGCCCGCCCCGGCAGTACCTCGCGCACGGAGCTGACCAGGCCGGAGATGTGCTTGATGCTGTCGATGATTACGCCGCGGTCGTCGCAGAAGATGATGTTGCTGTGTTTGCCCATCACCTCCACGATCAGCTGCTTGCGGCACAGGTCGCCCAGCTCGTTCAGATGTTCCAATTCCAGCCGGATGACGCGCTCCAGACCGGGCTGCGCAATGTCCGTGATCCGCGCGTTCTGCAGATGTTTGCGCAACAGCATACAGAAGCCCGGCGCTGTCTGCGGGCCGGCCTTGTTGGTCTCCGTCAGGTAGACCAGCGGGAGGGAGGCGTCAGCGGACAGCAGCAGCCTGTGCTGCGCGCCGTTGTTCCTGACAGTGAGAAGCAGCTCGTCGCTCTCGGGCTGCGCGATCTTATAGATGCGTCCGCCGAGGAGCGTCTTTTGCAGTTCTTCTGTGATATTTGCGATTGTGATGCCGTCGAGTGCCATAGCTTTTTCGCGCTCCTTTTCTGGACCTGACGAAAACGCGAGAAATTAGTCGTCAAGCGATTCCGGATATTTGTCAAGTAGCTCAAAATATTGGCTGATGTCGTCGAAGCCGTATACGATATAATTGTTGTCCCAATAAACAACATAAGTTTCTATTGTATCTGGCAGATGCGTTTGGGGAAGATCCTCATTCTGATCAAACAGTAAAAAAATCTTTCCGGACGGCAGTGTCTCGTGACTGGTGGATTGTAGCCAGGTGCTGGGAGTAAGATGATTGTCTCCTTTTTCTACTGTCCACATCTCTATTCGACCGTCTGAAAGTTCTGTCATTATGTTGCTGTTCCAGAACGGGGCGATGCCCTGTGTATAATCGGTGTCTTTCAGCCATTCGGAGACTGCCAGAATGTTCGGGTCATTGGGTACTTCGACGAGCCGGCTGATCACTTGAGGATTCTGCATTGTCAGATAGCTGTTTACAAACAGCAAAATTCCAAGCCCGCCCAAAGTAAATACGCCATAATGTGGGTATCTTTTCTGGGGGGGGGCTATAGAAAGCATGATAAACAATGGTACGAACATAAAAGGCAGAAGAGGAACCCAGTAGCTTTCGTTATAAATCTTCACACCCGCGCAAATGACAAGATTTACCAGAAACGCCGCACAGATATACAGGAGCAACACCGCCGCGGGAACGTTTAAGGATTTCATATGGCGGATACAGTATATTGCCGAGAACAGAAGAACAGCGGCAAACAGAGGACACAGCAAATTGCAGATTCCTGCGGGACTGAATATCGGCACCTTTGGCTGCCAGCCGAAAAGAGACACCAGATCTCCTACGCAGGCAAGATAGGTGGGAAGATGAAAAAACTGCCAGCTTGATGCCGCAAGATCACTGAAGGAATAGTGTTTTGCCAGATAGGTTATATTGATCAGACAGCCTGCCCCAGAAGCGATACAGGAAAGTACAGACATAACAAATACGGTGGCTGCCGGAAATGTGTCGGAGAGAAAGTTTTTTTTCAGCAGGATCAATGCGAAGCCTGCAGCCAGGAGCGGAACATAGCATATCATCAGCTGTCGGATGCCGCCCAGCCCGGATAGAAAAGCGACGAGAAGCAAGAGAACAATACAGCCGTATTTGGAGATGGAACGCGATTTTTGTATACAGGTAACTATCATGCACAATAAAGCCAGGGAAATGACAGAGAGGACAATGTGCGGCACATAATACGAGTTAAAAATGACGTTCCAGCCATACCACTGTCCGAACGGCGCAATTATGGCAATGGCGGCCCAGAAAGCATATTTTTTCTGTCCGATTGCGCACATCAGCAGGATCATACTGCCGGCCAAAATAAGCAGAAAAATGGCGACTGAGACAAGTCTGGCCCAATGCCAGTTGTGCGGGAAAAGAGCAAGGCCAATGCGATAAATTAACTGTGTATTGAGAACTCTGAGCTCAGAGGAGTAGAACCAGTTTTCGGAGAGTAGAAAAGCGTGTTCGCGATTCAGTTGCGCCGCCAGTACCATCTCTGAGGAAGCGTCGCTGTTCAGCAGACTGAGGCCCGATGCGAGCATGTAGCGGAGAATCAGGAGATACATCAGTACGAAAGCGGGTATGGAGGACAGGAAGCAGAGCCGGTCGACGTCGCAGGATAGTATGCGCTTTTTTAAGTTGTCACGTGAGAACATATCTTGAAATCCTTTCTGATTGGTCTTTGATACAAGTTCCATTATTTCATACTCATTCTGAAAACTCAAGATTCAAGATGCAACTTTCTTGATTGACTACTTCCGACAATTATTCTATAATAAAATCTGTACGCACAGGTTGAGCGGCGCAGGCGGCTTACCGCACGAGAAAGGCGAGGATACGATTATGTCAGCAACCGTACTTCTGAAGAATGAATCCGGCGTGAGGAGCATGACCGGCTTCGGCAGATCCGAGATCGCGAGGGATAACCGGAAGATCACCGTGGAGATCAAATCGGTGAATCACAGATATCTTGACCTCAACATCAAGATGCCCAAGAAGCTGAATTTCTTCGAGGCCGCGATCAGGAGTGAGCTGCAGGACTGTATTAAGCGGGGCAAGGTGGACGTCTTCATCACTTATGAGGACTTCACGGAGTCCAATGTGTGCGTGAAGTACAACAAGAATCTGGCGGCGGAGTACATGAAATATCTGGCGCAGATGGCGGAGGACTTCGGGCTGGATAACGATGTCCGCGTGTCGACGTTGTCGAGGTATCCGGAAGTACTCTGCATGGAGGAGCAGAGCACGGACGAGGAAGAGCTGTGGGCGTTCCTCGAGGAGGCCATCAGAGCGGCGGTCCGGCAGTTTGTCGAGACGAGGGCGCGGGAGGGAGAGAACCTGAAGGCGGACTTGACCGGCAAGCTGGACGGTATGCTGGAGCACGTCGATTATATCACGCAGCGCTCCCCGCAGATCATTGCGGAGTACAGGCAGAAGCTGGAGGATAAAGTCAGGGAGCTGCTCGATGACGCGCAGGTGGACGAGGCCAGGCTGCTGACGGAGGTCACGCTCTTCGCGGACAAGGTGTGCGTGGACGAGGAGCTGGTCCGTCTCAGAAGTCATATCGAGGCTGTCAGGGAAAACCTTGTAAAGGGCGGCAGCGTCGGGCGCAAGCTGGACTTCATCGCGCAGGAGATGAACCGCGAGGCGAACACCATTCTGTCCAAGGCGAACGATCTGGAGATTTCCAACCGCGCCATCGAGCTCAAGACGGAGATCGAGAAGGTCCGCGAGCAGATTCAGAATATTGAGTAGGAGGCGCTGCCGGGGAGGAGAGACGGCCGGAAGATGGGAAGACTGATTCATATAGGATTCGGCAATGTGGTAAATACGAGCAAGATCATCGCCATCGTGAGTCCGGATTCCGCGCCCGTGAAGCGTATGGTGCAGAAGGCGAAGGAGACGGGCATGGCGATCGACGCAACCCAGGGGCGCAGGACGAAAGCGGTGCTGGTGATGGAGAATAGCCAGATTGTGCTGTCGGCACTGCTGCCGGAAACGATTTCAGGGAGAGCCCAAGCGGAGGACACAGACACGGATGAGACGTAAAGGTATTTTGATAGTGATTTCCGGATTTTCGGGAGCGGGCAAGGGTACGCTGATCAAGCGGTTGACGGCGGAGTATGACGGCTATGCGCTGTCCGTGTCCGCCACCACCAGGCAGCCACGGCCGGGCGAGGAGGACGGCAGGGAGTACTTTTTCCTGCAGAAGGAGCAGTTCGAGCAGAAGATTAAGGAGAACGGGCTGATCGAGTATGCCTGCTACTGCGACAACTACTACGGCACGCCGAGGGACTACGTGGAGAGCCGGCTGGCCGAGGGCAGGGACGTGATCCTGGAGATCGAGATACAGGGCGCGCGGAAAATCAAGGAACAGTACAGCGACGCGCTGTTGCTCTTCGTGATGCCGCCGAGCGCCGCGGAGCTTCGACACAGGCTGGTCGGCAGAGGCACGGAGAGCGGGGAAGTCATCGAGAAGAGGATGAAGCGCGCCGCCGGGGAAGCGGAAGGAATAGAGGAATACGAGTATATTGTGGTGAACGATGACCTGGAGACCTGTGTGCGGCAGCTTCACGAGATTATTACGGCTGCTCACAACACACCCCAGAGGAACCGGGAATTTATAGAAAATATCAGAACAGAATTGGAAGGAGAAAAATAATGTTACATCCATCTTATGCAGACCTGATCAGCGTGGTAAACAGCAGCGTGGAGGAGGGCGAGGATCCTGTGGTAAACAGCAGATATTCCATCGTGATGGCCACGGCCAAGCGGGCGAGACAGATTATCGCCGGCGATAAAGGGCTGGTGGAGAGCAAAGGCGGGAAGCCTCTCTCCGTCGCGGTCGAGGAGCTGAACCAAGGCAAGATCAGAATCCTGAGCGAGGAGGAAGCGGAGGAAGCGGAAGCGGCGGCAGAGGCGGAAGAACAGGCGGAAGAAGAGAAAGAGGAGAAGAAAAATGAAGAGTGCGATTAAGGCTGTAAGCGAGAGAAAAAACCTGTCCGTTGAAGAGGCGGCCAGAGTGATGGAGATCATGCTGAGTGGCGAGGCGACGCAGGCGCAGATCGGCGCGTATCTGACCGCGCTCCGCATGAAGGGGGAAACGATTGACGAGATTATAGGCAGCGCCAGCGTCCTGAAGGAGAAGGCGGCGCATATTCACCCCAACCTGCCGATGTATATCGATTTCGTGGGAACGGGCGGAGATTACGCTTACACATTTAATATCTCGACGACGTCGGCTTTTGTGGTGGCGGCAGCGGGACTTCCCGTGGCAAAGCATGGCAACCGGGCAATCTCTTCCAAGTCCGGCGCGGGCGATGTACTGGAGGCGCTGGGCGTCAATATTACGCCCGACATCGACGTGGTGGAAAAGTGCGTGGAGGAGGTCGGGATCGGCTTTATGTTCGCGCCTGCCTTCAACCAGTCCATGAAATATGTGGGTCAGGCTCGCAGCGAGATGGGAATACGTTCTATCTTTAATATATTGGGGCCCATGGCGAACCCTTCCGGCGCGAAATGTATGCTGATCGGTGTGTACGATCAGGCGCTGTGTGAGCCGATCGCGACGGCGCTGATGCACCTCGGCGTGGAGACCGGCATGGTGGTATCGGGCGCGAACGGCATGGATGAGATTTCCACGGTCAGCGAGACGACGATTGCGGAGATAAAGGACGACGTGGTCACCGTCTATACAATCACTCCCGAGCAGTTCGGCTTAAAGCGCGCGTCGGCCGAGGATATCACGGGCGGTGACGGCGAGACGAACGCCGCGATCACCAAGGCCATTCTGAGCGGCGAGGACAGAGGGGCGAAGCGCGATATCGTGCTCCTGAACGCGGGAGCCGCGCTCTACGCGGGCAAGATCGTCCCCTCCATCGAGGAAGGCATGAAGCTTGCCGCCGAGACGATCGACTCCGGCAAGGCGATGGAGACGCTGAACAGGCTGGTGGAGTATTCTAACCAATGATGAAAAAGATCATGCTTGTATCCCTGGGCTGTGACAAGAATCTGGTGGATTCCGAGATGATGCTGGGACTGCTTGCGGGGCGGGGATACGAATTTACCGACGACGAGCGGGAAGCGGACGCCGTGGTCATCAATACGTGCTGTTTTATCGGGGACGCCAAGGAGGAGAGCATCAACACGATTCTGGAGATGGCGGAGCTGAGAAAGAGCGGCGCGATTGAAGCACTGATCGTGACTGGCTGCCTGGCCGAGCGTTACCGGGAGGAGATTCAGGAGGAGATCCCGGAGGTGGACGCCCTGCTGGGGACGGCGGCGATCGACGAGGTGGCGGACGTCCTCGACGAGGCGTGCCGGGGCGAGGGGCGCAATCATTACAGAAGTCTCGGGGAGAAGCCGCTGACCGACGTGCGGCGCATTGTGACGACGGGCGGACACTTCGCCTATCTGAAAATCGCGGAGGGCTGCGACAGGCGCTGCACCTACTGCGTCATTCCGAAGGTGCGCGGCGGTTACCGCAGCGTGCCGATGGAAAATCTGGAAAAAGAAGCCCGCGCGCTGGCGGAGCAGGGCGTGCGGGAACTGATTCTCGTCGCCCAGGAGACGACGGTCTATGGGCGGGATCTCTACGGGCATAAGGCGCTTCCCGAGCTGCTGCTCAGACTGTGCAGAATAGACGGCCTTCACTGGATAAGGCTTTTGTACTGCTATCCCGAGGAGATCGATGACGACCTGATCCGGGTGATGCGCGACGAAAAGAAGATCTGTCATTATCTGGATCTGCCGATACAGCATGCCTCCGACGCCATCCTGCGGCGAATGGGGCGGCAGACCGACAGAAGCCAGCTGCAGGCGGTCGTGGAGAAGCTGCGGCGCGAGATCCCGGATATCTGCCTGCGCACGACGCTGATTACGGGTTTCCCCGGGGAGACAGAGGAAGATCACGAGCAGCTCATGGAGTTCGTTGACCGGATGGAATTCGACAGACTCGGCGTCTTCACTTACTCTCAGGAGGAGGGCACGCCGGCGGCGGACATGCCGGATCAAATCCCGGAGGAAGTCAAGGAGGAGCGCCGGGCGCAGCTGATGGAGCTGCAGCAGGAGATCGCTTTCGAGGCGGCCGAGGACATGGTGGGGAGGCGCGCGGAAGTGATTGTCGAGGGCAGTATCGCGGGCGAGAGTATCTATGTCGCGCGCACATACAAGGATGCGCCGAATGTGGACGGCATGCTGTTTATCAATACGGAGAGAGAACTGATGACGGGCGATTTTGTCACGGTCAGAATCACCGCCGCCCACGAATATGATTTGATTGGAGAGCTGGAAGATGAATCTGCCGAATAAGCTGACGATGTTTCGCGTGATACTGATTCCCTTTTTTGTGGTGTTCATGCTGGTCCCGGCGTCTGCGGGAGTGGCTGTGGGACTCCCCCATAAGTGGATCGCGCTGGCGATCTTTATCGTGGCCAGCCTGACCGATCTGCTGGACGGCAAGATCGCGAGAAAGTACAATCTGGTGACGAACTTCGGCAAGTTCATGGATCCCTTGGCGGATAAGCTGCTCGTGTGTTCGGCGCTGATCTGTCTGGTGGCGCTGGAGCGGATACCGGCGTGGATCGTCATTGTGATTATCGCGAGAGAGTTTATCATCAGCGGCTTTCGGCTGATCGCCGCGGACAACGGCGTGGTGATCGCGGCCAGCTACTGGGGCAAGTTTAAGACAACCTTCCAGATGGTTATGATCTGTCTGATGATCGCGGACATCGCGGCGATTCAGGTGCTCACGGACGTCGTGATGTGGGCGGCGCTGGCGCTGACCGTGATTTCGCTCATAGACTATCTGTGGAAAAACAAGGACGTCATGAAGGATACCAAATAGCAAAACGACAGACGAACGACATGCATGATCGGAGTGGATGAGAATATGGTTGTGGAATTGATTTCGGTCGGAACGGAAATTTTGCTCGGCAATATTGTGAACACGAACGCGGCGTATCTGGCCGAGCAGTGCGCAGGGCTCGGGCTTTCGTGCTACTATCAGGATGTGGTCGGAGACAATGAGGAGCGGCTGTGCGAGACGATCAGGACGGCGCTGTCCAGAGCCGATATCCTGCTGCTGTCCGGAGGGCTGGGGCCGACGCAGGACGACCTGACCAAGGAGGCGGCCGCGAAGGTCATGGGAAAGAACCTCGTCATCCATGAGGAGAGCAAGGCTGCGCTGCAGGCCTTCTTTGAAAAGAGAGGGCTGGAGATGACCGACAACAACTGGAAGCAGGCCATGATGCCGGAGGGCTGTATTGTGCTGGACAATCCGAATGGCACAGCGCCGGGCGTCATCATGGCGGAGAACGGCAAGCACGTCGTGCTGATGCCGGGACCGCCCAACGAGCTGATCCCGATGTTTGAGTCTTCCGTTGCGCCTTATCTCGCAGGACTGCAGGACAGCGTGATCTACTCTCAGACCGTGAAGATCTGCGGCGTTGGGGAGAGCAAGGCGGAGACGATGGTGCAGGATCTGATCGACGCGCAGACCAATCCCACGATCGCCACCTACGCTAAGACCGGCGAGGTGCACCTGCGCGTGACTGCCAGAGCCGAGGACGAGAAGGCGGCCAAAAAACTCGTCAAGCCTGTCGTCAAAGAACTGAAGGGCAGATTCGGCAGCCATGTGTACACGACGGACGACGAAGTGACGCTGGAGAAGGCGGTGGCCGACCTGCTCCTCGCGAATAAGCTGTCGTTAGTCACGGCGGAGTCCTGCACCGGCGGTATGCTGGCGGCGAGGATGGTCAATGTGCCGGGCGTGTCCGACGTCTTCAAGGGCGGCTTTGTCACCTACTCCAACAAGGCCAAGCGGCGGCTGCTCGGCATCAAGAAGAGCCTGCTCGCGAAGTACGGGGCGGTGAGCAAGGAGACTGCGCGGGAGATGGCGAAGGGCGCGGCGTTTGTCTCGAAGGGGGACGTGACGGTCGGCATCACCGGAATCGCGGGGCCGGACGGCGGAACCGAGGAGAAACCGGTGGGCCTCGTGTACATTGCCTGCAGCGTTCTGGGGAATGTCACGGTTAAGGAATACCATTTCAGCGGCGGGCGCGCCAAGGTCAGGGAGAGCACGGTTTCGGCCGCGCTGGCGTTGATGCGGGAGTGTATTCTGCAGTATTACAGCGAAGTGACGTTCGGCAAGCAGGAGAAGTAGACGCGGACAATTCGGATTGAGGAAAGATAAGGTGTGAGAGAATGAGCCAGTGGGATGAGTTTGACAGGCATGAGGGCGAAGCCGGAGAGCAGGACGATTCTCTGAGCGGTATGGAGCCGGAGAGCAGCGCGGACATCTACGATACGCCGGATGTCGCGATCGATTCCGCGGGAGAGACGTCTGAGGAGGAGCAGCTTTCGCAGACGGAGGACGCGGCGGAGAACCTGCCGGAACAGGCGGCGGAGACAGACGCGCTTTCTGACGGCGGCGTTTACGGCGGGCAGTCAGATAGCAGCGTAAGCCCGTACAACAGCGAGCAGCCGTATAACAACGGCAGTCCGTATGATAACGGGCAGCCTTACAACAGCGGGAATTCGTACGATAACGGGCAGCCGTATAATAGTGAGAATCCGTATGGTAATGGACAGCTGTATAACAATGGGAACCCGTACAATAATGGGCAGCCTTACAACAGCGGGCAGTCGTATAATAGCGGGCAGTCGTATAACAACGGAAACCCGTACAATAACGGGCAGTCGTATAACAACGGAAATCCGTATGGTAATGGACAGTCGTATGGCGGCGGGGGTTCGTACAATAACGGACAGCCGTATAATAGCGGGAACCCGTACAATAACGGGCAGCCGTACAACAGCGGAAACCCGTACGGTAACGGGCAGCCGTATAACAATGGCACTCCGTACAATAGCGGGCAGCCGTACAATAACGGCGCTCCGTACAATAACGGCGCTCCGTACAATAACGGCGCTCCGTACAATAACGGACAGCCCTACAACAACCAGTACAGTCCGTACGCCGTTCCCCCGAAAAAGAACAAAAACGGCCTGATCATCGGCATTGTCGCCGCGTTCATCGTACTGTTTATCATCGCCGCGGCGGCCTTGGTATACAGGCTGGGACAGTCCATAATCCAGAAGAATGAAAACCACAGGTATGACGATGGCGGGGAGTACGACTTCGACTATGACGATGACGGCTGGGGCGCTCATCACGACGACGAGCCCTCTGTGGATGACGATTACGGCTATGAGACGGAGCCTTACGAGGATGGAGGCGACGCCTCCGGCGGGAGCGAATATTATGACCTGCACGACGAGCTGCGCTGGGATTTGTCGTATATCGTAGATTTCGAGGAGTACTATGAGGGAGACGCTGAGGAGAATCAGAATACCGACAGCGACAGAGAGATCTATATCACCTACCCGGTGATTGCCGGCGACGACGTGCCGAACCTGGACAGCCTGAACCGGACGATTCAAGACGAGGTCGATTTTCTGGTCGGTGTGGCGGATGACGCCGAGGATGGCGTGGATGTTTCCCTGAGCGGAGAGGCGTATGTGACCTACATGGACGAGGAAAAGCTGAGTATCGTCTTCAAGGAGGATCTGTATCTTACGGATGAGAACGGCGGGCAGATTGTGGATTACTATCTGTACAGTCTCAATATCGATATGGAGAAGGGCGTTGTGCTGGACAACAGGAGCATGATCGACACGGACGATGATTTTTCCGTGGATTTCAGGCAGAGAAGCGACAGGCAGAACGGTGAGATCAGCTATCTGACCTCCCTCTCGGATCAGGAGATCACGGATTATTTTGAATCCGACGATATTATTGTGTTCTACACGCCGCTCGGCATGGAGATCGGCTTCAACTACGAGTACGGCTGGGTGACGGTCACTTACAGGGATTACGAGCAGTATCTGAAGGTGTTCTGAGGCGGCTTCGGCAGGCTGTATTTTCCGCAGAGAGAAGAAATGAGAACACGTCGGGATCCGTGCCCGATTAGTACTTGCAAAAAGTGCCAAATAATAATAAAATAAGAGAGGCAAAGTATACGTAATATACAAAAGCAGGAAAGAAATACAACAAGGGGGACATATGGAATGAAGAAGAAAAGTCTGATAGCTTCCGTCATGATCATGAGCGCCGTCATCGTTATTCTGACGGCATGTATCATCGGCGGCAACGCGGTGATCTCGCTGCGGTCCATGTCCAAATCCTCGTACGCCACCTATGAGACGGCGATGGATGAGGGATACAAGACGGAGATCAAATCCCAGGTACAGAGCACCATGGCGATCATGCAGGCGGAGTACGACAAGTACATGGCCGGTGAGAAGACCGAGGAAGAGGCGAAGTACGACGCCAAGGAGACTATCCGCGCAATGCGTTACCGCGATGACCAGAGCGGTTATTTCTGGATCGACGACACGGATTACATACTGGTGATGCACCCGATTCTCGTGGAGAACGAGGGCAATAACCGCTATGATCTGGAAGATCCCAACGGCGTTATGATCGTGCAGTCCATCGTCAAGGTCTGCCAGACGCCGGAGAAGGGCGGCTTCAACGAATTCTACTTCACTAAGTCGGACGGCGTCACCGTGGCGCCCAAGATCGCATATTCCCAGATTTTCGAGCCCTGGGGCTGGATCGTATCCACGGGTAACTATGTGGACGATATCACGCTGGCCAAGGAAGACACGCAGAAGAGTCTGGACGGACAGTACAACTCCATGCTGCTGCGGGTGGATGTGATGTTCGTGGTGGCGATTGTGGTCGCGCTGGTGATCGCTTTCGTGGTTGCCAGAGTTATCACGGCGCCGCTCAGAAAGATTCAGGAGTTTGCGGGACATATCTCCGAGGGCGACCTGACCACCGACGTGGAGGTCAAGCAGAAGAACGAGATCGGACAGACCTCCGATGCGCTCAGAGTCGCGCAGGACAATATGCGTGAGCTGCTGCACGGTATCACGAATGTGGCGGAGGGCGTGAACGGCGTGCTGCACCAGTTTGAGTCCGCCTTCAACAATATGAGAGAATCCATCAGACAGGTGAGCGAGGCGGTCAACTCCATTGCGGACAATGTGAGCCAGCAGGCGGGTTCCACCGACACGGCCAACGATGATGTGAGCGTGATGGCCGAGAAGATCAGACAGACGGAATCCGAGGTGGAGGCGCTTGACCAGAACGCGAGAGATATGAATCAGATCAGCGAGCAGTCCATGGGTACGCTGAAACAGCTGATCACGGTAAACGATTCGACGAGAAAGAGCATTTCCGGCGTGGCGGCGCAGATCAATTATACGCATGAGTCCGTACAGCAGATCCACATGGCGGCGAACCTGATCAACGAGATCGCGGATCAGACCAGCCTGCTGGCCCTGAACGCGAGCATTGAGGCGGCGAGAGCCGGCGAGGCGGGCAGAGGCTTCGCGGTTGTGGCGGACGAGATCGCCAAGCTGGCGAATCAGTCCTCGCACTCCGTCGAGGAGATCAACAAGGTGGTCGACGAGCTGCAGACGAATGCGACCAAGTCCGTGGAGGGCATGAAGGAGATCAACGTCTCCATGGAGAAGCAGGTCGATTCCCTCACAGAGACGCAGAAGATCTTCATGGATCTGCACAAGGAACTGGGCAACTGCGTGGCTTCCGTAGAGTCGATCGACGTCCTCACGACAGAGGTGGAACAGCAGAGAAGCAATGTGATCGATTCCCTGACAGTGCTCAACAAGCTTGCGCAGGATAACGCGGCCGTGGCCGAGGAGACATCCGCGATGTCCAGCGATCTGTCCAGAGTGGTGGACGACTCCAACGCGATCGTGGAGGAGCTGCAGGAGAAGATGAACGCGCTGATGAACAGCATCCACAAATTTAAGATTTGACGAACGGCCCCTCGGAGGAATCCGAGGGGTTTTTAGAAGGAGGAAGACAGTATGTGCACTGCGGCAACTTATAAGACGAAGAACTTTTATTTCGGCAGGACATTGGACTATGAATTTTCCTACGGCGACGAGGTGGTCGTCACGCCGCGCAATTATCCGTTCCGGCTCAGGCAGATGGGGGACATGACCGGCCACCATGCGATCATCGGCATGGCGTACGTGGCGAAGGATTATCCGCTGTACTACGACGCGGTCAACGAGAAGGGGCTCGGCATGGCAGGTCTGAATTTTGTCGGCAACGCGGCGTGCTGGGACAGGCAGGAGGGGAAGGACAACATCGCGCAGTTTGAGTTTATCCCATGGATTCTCGGACAGTGCGGGACGGTGGAGGAGGCGCGCGTTCTCGTGGAGAAGATGAATCTGCTCAACCTGCCGTTCAGCGAGGAACTTCCGCTCTCGCAGCTTCACTGGATCATCGCGGACAAGGAGGCGTGCATCACGGTGGAAGCGGTCGCGGATGGCATCAAAATCTATGACAACCCGGTGGGCGTGCTGACGAACAATCCGCCCTTCGACAAGCAGCTGTTTGCGCTGAACAATTACATGCACCTGTCTCCGAAATCTCCGCAGAACACTTTCGGGGAAGGGCTTTCGCTGCAGCGGTACAGCCGGGGCATGGGCGCCATCGGACTGCCGGGCGATCTCTCGTCGCAGTCCAGGTTTGTCAAGGTCGCTTTCACTAAGATGAATTCCCGCTCCGGGGACGGCGAGGAGGAGAGCGTCAGCCAGTTTTTCCATATTCTGGGCTCGGTGGACCAGCAGCGCGGATGCTGCGAGCTGGACGACGGCAAGTATGAGATCACGCTCTATACGTCCTGCTGCAACACGGACAGGGGATCTATTATTACACCACCTACGACAATCACCAGATCACGGCGGTGGACATGCACAGAGAAAATCTGGATGCGGACCGGCTGCTCCGGTATCCGCTGATCAAGGAGGAGCAGATCAGGCGGCAGAATTAGAGCTTGCGCGCCTCCGGCTGCAATGATTGAAATGTGGGGGACATTGTGAAGAAAGCGGTTGCACAATGTCCTTTTTTTTGATACACTTATCCTATCTGAAGAAATGGAATTCTGCTGTGCACATCAGGCATTTCGCCGCGATTTCCATGATTTCATACTTTACGGGAAAGGAGGGTCGGAGTGTCGTTTATGGGACATGACGTATGTCAAAATAGGAGTGACAGTGACCGACGGGCATGTATCACGGCCGGGCCGGGAAACGGAACAAAATGTAGTTGACAAAATCGAACATTTGTTTTAAATTGATAACAGAACAAATGTTCTATCGGAAAAGGAGAACAGTGTAATGGAGAGAGAAGAGAAATTAAAGGCATTGGATGCGGCTTTGGGGCAGATAGAGAGACAGTTCGGCAAGGGCGCCGTCATGAAGCTCGGCGATCCCGCCGCGCAGATGAATGTGGAGACGATCCCGACGGGCTCTTTGAGCCTTGATCTGGCGCTTGGACTTGGCGGTATTCCGAAGGGCAGAATCGTGGAGATCTATGGGCCGGAGTCCAGCGGTAAGACGACCGTCACGCTGCACATGATTGCGGAGGTGCAGAAGCGGGGCGGCATCGCGGGCTTTATCGACGCGGAGCACGCCCTGGACCCGGTGTATGCGAAGAATATCGGCGTGGATATCGACAATCTGTACATATCGCAGCCGGACTGCGGCGAGCAGGCGCTGGAGATCACGGAGACGATGGTGCGCTCCGGGGCGGTGGACATTATCGTGGTGGATTCCGTTGCGGCGCTTGTGCCGAAGGCGGAGATTGACGGCGATATGGGCGACAGTCACGTGGGGCTGCAGGCGCGTCTGATGTCCCAGGCGCTCAGGAAATTGACGGCCGTGATCAGCAAGTCAAACTGCACGGTTGTGTTTATCAACCAGCTGCGTGAGAAAGTCGGCATCATGTTCGGCAATCCGGAGACGACGACCGGCGGCCGCGCGCTGAAATTCTACTCTTCCGTGCGTCTCGACGTCAGGAGAATCGAATCCCTGAAGCAGGGAGGAGAGGTGATCGGCAACAGGACGAGAGTCAAGGTTGTCAAGAACAAGATTGCGCCGCCTTTCAAGGAAGCCGAGTTCGATATCATGTTCGGCGAGGGAATCTCCATGGTGGGCGACGTCCTGGATCTCGCCGCGGACAACAATATCGTCAATAAGAGCGGCGCGTGGTATGCCTACGAGGGCAACAAGATCGGCCAGGGCAGGGAGAATGCGAAGCAGTACCTGAAGGACAATCCGGCGGTGTGCGAGGAGATAGAGCGCAAGGTGCGGGAACTGTTCAACTTAAACGCCGCGCAGTCAGACGACGCGGATAAGGCGGCGGGCGCTGCGGATAAGACGGCGGAAACTGCGGACAAGACCGGAGGAACAGCCGGCAACTAATCCGGCTGTGCGGAGAGAGAAATGTTAGTGACACAGATCGCCGGAACGTCGTCGAAGGGACGATTCCGGGTCTATATAGACGGGCAGTTCGCTTTTGTCCTGTATCGGGGCGAACTGCGAAGTCTGCATATCGAAGAAGGCCGGGAGCTCTCCGAGGAGAGTTACCGGCAGATCATGACGCAGATCCTGCCGAGGCGGGCGAAGCTGCGCAGCATGAATCTGCTGCAATCCAGAGATTATACCGAGAGACAGCTGCGAAGTAAACTGGAGCAGGGCGAGTATCCGGAGTCCTGTATCGAGGAGGCGCTCGCCTATGTCATATCCTGCGGATACATAGACGACAGGCGGTATGCCGGAAATTATATCGAGGGCAGACTGCAGACAAAGGGCAGAGCGCAGATCGAGGCGGAGCTTATGAGAAAGGGCGTCGCGAAGGATGTGATCCGGGAAGCCTTCGAGGAGTTGGAGCAGGCGGGGCTTGCACAGGACGAGACAGCCGCGATCCGGGCGCTTCTGGAAAAGCGAAGGTACTGCGCGGACACGGCTGACGAGAAGGAGAAGCGAAGGATGTACGGCTACCTGTGCCGCAGGGGATTTTCGCCGGAGAGGGTGATGAGGCTGCTCTCCTAGGCGAAACCTACCAGATGTCCCGTGAATTCCTGCAGTATGCTCTCCTCCTGCTTGCGCATGAACAGCGTCATGCGATCTCCGTTGAAAGAGAACTGGAAATGTATACTGCCGACGCAGGAGTCGATCACGTTCACCTTGACATACAGCGTGTCGTCCGGCAGCCAGACGCCGCTGGCGGCGCAGCGCAGATCGTAGAGGGGCAGGAGACCGGCCAGAGGATATCCCATGCCGAAGCGGATGCGGTATTCCCCGCCGCGGTAGCCGAATGTCAGACAGCCGTCCCTGGCCGG
Source organism: uncultured Lachnospiraceae bacterium (assembly GCA_947586255.1). Taxonomy (GTDB): domain Bacteria; phylum Bacillota; class Clostridia; order Lachnospirales; family Lachnospiraceae; genus UBA3282. Next base: position 57,884 of record CANPXP010000007.1, read on the forward strand.
GTGGTCGTCGCTGTCGGCAAATTCAAGCTGCATATAGGAGAAGTCGCTGTCCTGTATGGCGAACCGCTTTCCGGCGATCCGGTCCGCCGTCCGGCTGTCTGCAACGCCTGATGGCACATGGAGCGTGCGGGAGGCAAGAAAACGCTGATACCGCGCCTGACTTTCTTCGTCCGGCAGCGAAGCGCTTTCGGCGGCCGCATCGTCCGTGGAGGTACGCCGGGCGGCGTCGGTCCGCGTGTGTGCAGCGGCGGCGCTGTCGATGGAGGGCAGCACTTCCTCGTATAGGGCGTCGTAGATCTGCTGGTTGCCGCCGCCAATGCCCTGGGTATCCGCGGTCGTCACGCAGATGAGATCATAGTCGGGCAGCACGATGACGAGCTGGCCGCCCATGCCGTAGCAGACGTAGCCATTCTTCTCCGTGCGCCAGATCTGCATGCCGTAGCCGCAGGCCTCGCTCGGCAGAGGAGCGGTCACGGCGGTGGCCGTGAGGCACGACGTCGCCTCGCGGATGAAGGAGGCGGACAGAAGCTGTTCGCCGTCGATATTTCCCTCCCGGTACAGGAAGAGACCGAATTTCAGGACGTCCATGGAGGTTGCGACCAGGCCGCTGCCGCCGATGGACACGCCGAAGGGATCCTTTAACAGGTAGGATTCGTCGGAGAAACCTACGGGCCGCAGCTTCTTCTTGAGGTAGTCGAGCATATCCATGCCGCTCAGCTTCTCCGCCAGGGCGCAGAGCGTGTGCGCGGAGGAGGTGTCATAGTGGAAGACGGTTCCGGCAGGGTGTGTCGGCGGCGTTGTGAAGAAGCTCTCGACCCAGTCCCTCTCCAGATCCAGCTTGTAGGTGGTCTTTTCGTGGCAGGTGCGCATCATGAGCATGTCGCGGATCGTCATTTCGGCGATGTAGGGATGCACGTCGGCGGGCACCTTCTCCGGGAAATAGTCTATGATTCTGTCGTCGAGAGAGAGCCGGCCTTCGTCGGCGAGCAGTCCGATGGCGACGGCGGTGAAGCTCTTGGTGATCGAGAACATGCGGTGCAGCGAGTCCGCCGTGCACGGCGCATAGTAGCTCTCACAGATCAGCTTGCCCCCGCGCATGATGAGCAGGCTGTGCATGGGAATCTGTTTCCGTTCCAGCCGCTCCATCATGCGCATGATGGCTTCTGAAGAAACTCCCGTCTGTTCGGGAACGGCGCGTTCAATCGTAAGCATATCGCTCAAGTCCTCCTGTAACCTGTGATATAATGAATCCTCTGAAGCAATATTATTTTAACAATTTACAGTCGAATATACAAGCAGGGGAGCGGAAAAAATTGTAAGTACTTACAACGTGCCGGCGGGAAAGTTTTGGACGATATGTTACAGTTAGAATAAAAATATTAAATTTTTTGGCATATTTTCATAAAAGACACTTTACAAGACAAGAGGCGTTATGATATGATTATCAAGTAGTATGAAAGTGCTTACATATTCTTTTTCTTTTGTGAAAAGCAAGATGTACAAAGCACAGCAATCAAAGGAGGTTTACTATGAAAAAGAAAGTAGTTTCCCTGCTTTTGGCAACCACCATGGTTGTTTCATTAGTAGGCTGTGGCGGCGGAGACAGCTCTTCTACCACAGAACCCGCTGCTGACGCAGGCACGGAAGCACCGGCTGCCGACGCAGGCACAGAGGCACCTGCCGCAGACGCAGGCACAGAGACAGAGGCTGCCGCATCGGATGTCGAGAAGCCGGAAGAGATCACCATCATGGTTGACGGTACGGTATTCACGGAGGAGAACGGCCGTGATCAGTTCATCGCTAAGCTCGAGGAGCTGACGGGTATCAAGATCAACGTGATCCAGCCCGACCATGACGCATACTATGACGTAGTTGGTCAGAGAATTGCAGGCGGCGACTGGCCGGATGTGCTGATTCTTGCATCTACGCAGATGTCCAGCTACGGTTCCGAGGGCGTTCTCTGGGATATGGCTGACGCCTGGAACAATTCCGAGCTGAAGAAGCGCCAGGAGGCGTTCAACGGTGCAGGCGTGGTTGAGTCCATGTTCATCGACGGTCACCTTTACGGTATGCCTGCAGCGCACGGTAACGGCTGCGTTACCTACGTAAAGCAGAAATGGCTTGACGACGCGGGCATCACGACGCTGCCCACCAACTTCGACGAGTACTATGACATGCTGCTCAAGCTGAAAGAGGCTGAGGGTGTTGACTATGTAGTAGCTGCATCCGGTTTCCTGAACGCTGAGGCGCCTTACATCAACTACTTCCCGGAGTTCTATCAGGATGCATGGCCGAGTTTCTATCAGAAGGACGACGGCACATGGGCTGACGGCTTCGCTGAGGATTCCATGAAGGCGGCTATGGAGAGACTGGCAAAGGGTGTTGCCGACGGCGTTGTTGACCCTGAGTCCACCAACTATGCAACCAGCGATGTCCGTAACAAGTTCTACGACGACAGCCTTGGCGTATTCACCTACTGGGCAGGTACATGGGCAAGCAACATCAAGAACAACTGCGAGAACAACGGTCTGGACGGCACGATGGCAGTCCTGGAGCCTATCGCAGAGGTTGGCGCGTACATCGACCGTGTATCTCCGGCTTGGTGCATCACCACGACCTGCGAGAATCCTGAGGGCGTATTCAAATACTTCATCGAGGCGATGCAGGACGGCGGCGACGTACAGTTCCTGTGGACCTACGGCGTAGAGGGCGTTCACTGGTCTACCGCGGCGGAGACGCTGTATGCGGATACGGATGAGCCCAAGACTTACGCTGAGGGTGAGTTCCACATGCTTGACAATCTGGAGACTCCCGGTTCCCAGTACACCAAGGCTCACATCGATCCGATGCTCGCTCTGACGGAGCTGGCGGACGACCCTCGTGAGACGACGGTAGAGCCTGAGGCTCTTGCAGCTCAGGAGCTGTTCAACACGCATTCCGTAGGTGCATTCGTAGTTCCTTCTACGGACGCGATGAACCAGTACAACGGCGATCTGATGACAGAGAAGCAGTCCCTTGTAACGAAGGTTGCGCTCGGTCAGATGACTGTTGACGAGGCGTATGCGGAGTACGAGTCCGGCGGTTATGCTGATATGTCTCAGCAGATCGTTGACTCCCTGAACGCACAGTAAGTAAGATTCAGTGATCAAAGATTAGGCGGAGCGCTCTTTACTCCGCCTAATCTATCAGGGGAGGCGGCCGCTCACCGCTTCCGAGACGCAGTATCAGAGCGGTATTTCTTCAATTATGTGGGAGAGGAAGGACGGATATGAAGGAAAAGAAAAAAAATAAGACTATGGCTAAAATTTACAAGTATAGGGGATTTTATCTGATGTTCCTTCCGGTATTTGTATTTGCCATCATCTTCTTTTATGCGCCGATGCTCGGTATCCGCTTTGCGTTTACCAACTATAACGGCATAAAGGAACCTGCGTTTACGGGGTTAAAGAACTTCCAGCGGATGTTCTCGATGCAGAATTTCTGGGGGGCATTCTGGAACACCATTCAGATCAGTATCATCAAGCTGTTGCTCACGACGGCGTTCGCGGTCATCGTGTCGATCCTGCTGAATGAGATCGCAAACCTCTTATTTAAGAAAGTAGTGCAGACGATCATCTACCTGCCGCACTTCATGTCATGGGTTGTGACGGCATCGATTTTCTCCCTGATCCTGTCGCCTTCGAGCAGCGGTCTTGTCAATACGCTCCTCGTGAATATCGGCGTGCTGGATTCCAACAGCATGATCTACTTCCTGGGAAATTCGAAGTGGTGGCGTCCTGCTTATTATATCATCAATCTCTGGAAAGAGACCGGTTGGCAGACCGTCATCTTCATGGCGACGCTGGCCGGCATCAACACAGACCTCTATGAGGCGGCCGCCATCGACGGCGCCGGCAGATGGGGCAAGATGTGGTACATCACCTTCCCGCAGCTGCGCAATACGATCCTGACGGTCATCATCCTGAACCTTGCCAAGGTCATGAACCTGTTCGAGTCCGCTTTCGTACTGCAGAACGACGCGGTGCTGGATGTGTCGAACGTGCTCGAGACCTACATCTACTATCAGAGTTTTAACAGCGGCTCCATTCCGAACTACGGCTACACAACGGCGGTCGGTCTGTTCAAGTCTCTGGTGGGCTGCGTGCTCGTTCTTGTCTGCAACCAGTGGAGTAAGAAAGTACGCGAAGGCCGCGGAATTGTGTAAGGAGGGAATGGCATGAAGAAGAAAAAGAAAATTTCGGTTTTTCAGATCGTCAATGGTCTGGTGTTTATTATACTGGCGTTTGTTATCCTGATCCCTATGTGGAAGGTTATCGTCGATTCCTTCGATTTACATACGGCATACGGTATGAAGCTGTGGCCGGAAGCCTTCGGTCTGGACGGTTATGGAAATGTCTTCTCGAACCCGACGCTGTTACGTCCGCTGATCATCTCCTTCATCACCACGATCGTAGGTACGCTGATCGCGCTGACGCTGTCCACACTGGGCGCGTATGTATTGATTCAGTGGGATATGCCGGGCAGAAACTTCTTCGCGAACATGCTGCTGTTCACCATGATCTTCAACGGCGGTATGATCCCGACCTACCTGGTATTGAGAGGACTGCACCTGACGAACACGATCTGGGTTGTTATCCTGTTCCCGGCGCTGAACGTCTATAACCTGGTGCTGATGAGAAACTTCTTCGAGGGCATTCCGCAGAGCCTGTTTGAGTCGGCTACGCTGGACGGCTGCTCGCCGATGCAGACCTTTATCCGCATCGTGCTGCCGATGTCCAAGGCGGCGTTGGCGTCCATCGGCCTGATGTTCGCGGTAACCTACTGGAACGACTACACGCACTACAAACTGTATATTACAGACTCCAAGTGGTATAACTTCCAGATGAAACTGCGCGGTATGGTTATGGGTAGTGACCTGCCGCCCACGGCAGGCAGCAACGCGACGGAGAATACGGTCAAGAACGCGGCGATCATCATCGTTATCATCCCGTTCATGATTCTGTATCCTTTCCTGCAGAAGTACTTCGTAAAGGGTGTCAATATCGGCGCTGTCAAGGAGTAATTGCTCTGAATTGAAATAGGTAAACATAGTTGGTGCAGCGGCTCGTTTCTCTGCACCAACTTTTTACGCGGCAGTGAGCCAAACTGACAGGCCTGCCTGTCAATTCGGCGAATGCCGCGATAACGGGTGAAACTCGCAGAGTGTGTTTCGTCTCGTTGAAAAAATAATATAGCGATTTGGAGGAGCATATGAGTACAATATTTTGGGCTGGGGATTCCACGGTACAGTTTAACGGAATCCTGACATTTCCGCAGACAGGTCTCGGCCAGGTGCTGCCGATGTACTTAAAGCCGGAGATCAGAGTGGAGAATCACGCGAAGAACGGGCGCAGCACGAAGAGCTTTATCGACGAATCCAGACTGGTGCCGATCTACGATCGCATCTCGGAGGGCGATTTCCTCTTCATCCAGTTCGGGCACAACGACGAGAAAGATACGGATCCGGCGCGCTACACCGACCCGGAGACGGAGTATCGGACGAATCTCGGCAAGTTCGTCAACGTGGCCAGAGACAAGAAGGCGTATCCGGTGCTGATCACGCCGCTTGAACGGAGAAACTTCAAGCCCGACGGGCATCTGGAGGAGAGTCTGCATCTGCCCTATGTGCAGGCGATGAAGGAGACGGCGAAGGAGCTGTACGTGCCGCTCATCGATCTCTTTACCATGAGCCGTGAGAAGCTGGAGCAGGTCGGACCCGAGAACACGCTGACCTGGTACATGCATATACCCGCAGGCATCTATCCGTACCACCCGGAAGGGCTCGACACGGACAACACCCATCTGCGCTATGAGGGCGCGGTGATCTATGCCGGCTGCATCGCGAGAGGGTTAAAGGAGCTGGGCGGTGTCTATGCGGATCTTCTGCTGGAGGATCTGTTTGCGAAGCCTTTTTACGGAATGTAACGAATATGTGCAACAGCCTGTGACCGCGCCGGACTACGCGCGGTTTTGCTGTGGAGAGGAGAAACTATGGAGCGTTTGTGGAAATCTGACCTGGGGGACGGCACATACCGGAACCCCGTCCTGTATGCGGATTATTCCGATCCCGATGTGATCCGGGTGGGGGACACCTTCTATATGACGGCGTCCAGCTTTAACTATATTCCGGGGCTGCCGATCCTGACCTCGAAGGATCTGGTGAACTGGAAGCTGGAAAATTATGCCATCAGAGAGCGCATCGACTATGATGCGTATGACACGCCGCAGCACGCCAAGGGCGTCTGGGCGCCTGCGATCCGGTATCACAACGGGGAGTTCTATATTTACTACGGTATGCCGGACGAGGGAATCTTTATGGTGAAGACGAAGGAGCCTCTGGGAGAGTGGGAGAAGCCGGTGTGCGTTCTCGAAGCCAAGGGTCTGATCGATCCCTGCCCGTACTGGGAGGAGGACGGCACGGCGTACATCGTGCACGGCTACGCCAAGAGCCGCATCGGTTTCAAGAGCTGTCTCGGCATCTTCCCGATGACGGCGGACGGCACGCGGGCGACGGCGCAGGACCATATTCTGTTCAACGGCGTGGAGACCCAGCCCACCATCGAAGGGCCGAAGGTCTATAAGCGGAACGGTTTCTATTATATCCTTGCCCCTGCGGGCGGCGTGCGGACGGGCTGGCAGACGGCGCTGCGCGCTAAGGATATTCACGGCCCGTATGAGGAGAAGATCGTCATGAAGCAGGGCGACACCGAGGTGAACGGCCCGCATCAGGGCGCGCTGATCGATACCCTGTCGGGGCAGGAGTGGTTCCTGCATTTCCAGGACAGAGGGCTCTACGGCAGGATCGCGCATCTGCAGCCCGTACACTGGGAGAACGACTGGCCGGTGATCGGCGTGGACCCGGATGCGGAGGGCTGCGGCAGACCCTGTATTGTTCACGAGAAGCCCGATATGGGCAGGGACAGCGAGATCACCTACCTGGCGGCGTCGGACGATTTTGACGGCGGCAGACTCGGCCTGCAGTGGCAGTGGCTCGGCAACGCGAGGAAGGATTTCTTCTCGCTGACGGAGGCTCCCGGACATCTGCGGCTGTTCGCGCTGAATCCCTCGAGGGCTGAGAAGCCGATCCTGTGGGAGAATGCCAACGTGCTGACGCAGAAGCTGGTGTGCCCCTGCTTCAGGGCGGAGACGAAGGTGCGGCTTGACGGCCTGAAGGAGAACGGGCAGGCGGGACTTGTCATGATGGGCGGACACTACGCTTATCTCGCGGCGCGTGCCGTGAACGGACAGAAAGCGCTGGTCTACGCACAGAGTTATGACGGCGAGAGCGGCATGGAGGAGGAAGTGAGAGAACTCTGCGCCCCGAAGGATATCGAAGCGGTCTGGTTCAGGGAGAGCCTGACCGGGGAGAACTTCACGATGGAGTACTCCCTGGATGGAGCGGATTATGTGAAGGTGGATACATCCTTCTTCCCCACGGACCACACCTGGGTGGGCGCGAAGATCGGCCTGTTCGCCGGAACCGCCGCGGGCGCGGCGCCGTGCGGGCACGTGGATTTTGAGTATATTCACGTGGAGAGTCTGCAGGAGGAGTAGAACCGATGACGATTTGGGATGCGGTAAAACAGCAGAATACGGACGAGGTGAGGCGGATCCTGACGGAGACGCCTTCCGTCATAGATGAGACGGATTCTGACGGAACGCCCGTGTGGTTTCTGGCGGCGAAGAGCGGAAATCTGGAGCTGGTGCGGTATATCGTGGAGTATTCCAGAGCCAGCATGAACACGGTGGACGCGAAGAACAGAAATATTCTCCACTATGGGGCGATGTCGGGCGCTGTGCCGCTGTGCCGCTATCTGGTGGAAAAGGTCGGCATGGATATTCTGAGCGGCGACCGCGATCTGGTGACGCCCTATCAGATTGCCAGCGAGGGAGGACACAGGGAGCTTGCGGCCTATTTTGAGGAAAAGGTGGGCGCGCCCTACGAGGAGATGTACCACAATCCCGTCAGGCGGGGCATGTTCCCCGACCCTTCCATCGTGCGGGTGGGAGAGGACTACTACATGGTCAACTCCAGCTTTATCTTTTTCCCGTGTATTCCGATCTCGCACTCGAGAGATCTGGTGCACTGGGAGATCATCGGCCATGCGATCACCAATCCGGCGTGGTCGAAACTGGGCGGGCTGGAGGGCGGCCGGGGCTACTGGGCGCCGGATATCTCCTACGACAACGGCACCTTCTATATCACGGCGACCTATCGGCTGAACGACACGGGCACGGTCTATCGCAGACAGATCGTCATCTCCTCGGACAGACCGGAAGGCCCGTACAGCGAGCCGGCTTACATCGAGGAGGACGGCATCGATCCGTCCATCTTCCACGACGACGACGGCAGACACTACATGCTCTTAAACCGGGGCGCGCGGATCTTCGAGCTGTCCTCCGATTGCAAAAGGCAGATCTCCGAGGCGCGGCTTCTCTACTACGGCGCTCAGAAGCGCGCGCCGGAAGGGCCGCATCTTCTGCACAAGGACGGCTGGTATTATCTCTTCTTAGCCGAGGGAGGCACGGGCGTGGGGCACCGCATCAGCGTGGCCAGGAGCAGGACGCTGTTCGGGGATTACGAGCCCTGTCCTTATAATCCGATTATGCGGCAGGAGGACGAGAACGCCGGCATCTGGCGCTGCGGCCACGGTAAGCCGGTACAGACGCCGGCGGGAGACTGGTACATGGTTTATCTGTGCGGCAGGAAGCTGTGGCGGGAGGCGGAGACGGGACCTGCCGTGTGCAGTATGCTCGGCAGGGAGACGGCGCTGGATCCGATCCGCTGGACGCCGGACGGCTGGCCCATTGTGAATGAGCGGAAAGGGCCAGGCGTGCTGCAGAAGAGACCGCCGCTTCCTCTCTATACGCCGAAGGAGGCGTACGGTATGCAGTGGATCAGCCCGAGAGAGCCCGACCCGGACGGCGTGCGGATCGAGGGAAACCGCTTTGTTTTACAGGGAAGTAGAGCGCCGCTGGCCGATGTGGCGGCCCGCAACCTCTGCCTGCGGCGGCAGTCGGATTTCGCTTTCGAGGCTGGGGTGAAGCTGTGTATGCCGCGGCTTTCGGACGGGCAGGAGGCGGGGATCATCTGCTATTATGACGAGAACAGCTGGGTGAGCTATGCCCTCGGCAGAGACGGAGAGGGGCTGTTTCTGCAGGCGAAGGAGCACATCGGCAAAGAGACGCTGGCGCATGAGAAGACCTGGCTGCCGAGAGAGGCGGAAGATATCGCCGCGGCCGCAGGAGACGGTGCGGAGCGGGCGGAAGCAGGGCGGCCGTTCATCGAGTTCGGCGTCAGGACGAGAGGTCTGGAGAGACAGTTCTTTGCGGCGCTGGGGAATTTTCGGTGCGAGAGCGGGACGCTTGCGGACGTCTATTATCTGTGCGACGAGGGCGTTTCCATGGGCAAGCGGTTCACGGGAGCCATGGTCGGCATGTACGCTTATGCGGGGGAGAGCGGGCTGACCGTCACGTTTGAGGATTTTGTATATAAGGGGAACTGATGAACAGACTGATGAACGGCATATCCAAACTGGATAAGCACAAGAACAGCGAACGAAACAGAGAAGAGATACTGAGCGGCAGTATGATGAAGGCGATACTCGCGCTGGCGATTCCGGTGATCATCAACAGCTTCTTGCAGACGATGTACAACCTGACGGACACGTACTGGCTCGGCACGTTGGGGACGGAAGAGCTGGCGGCGATCAACCTGATCACGCCGGTGCAGAATATCGTGGTGAACTTCGGCTCCGGGATTACGGTGGCGGGTTCTGTCCTGATCGCGCAGTACATCGGGGCGGGCAAAAGGGAGGACGCGCGGTCCATGGCGAATCAGATTTTCGCCTGCGCCGTGCTGTTCGCGGTTTTCTGCGCGCTCGCCTGTAATCTCACGACGCCGGCCATCGTCACCTGGTTGGGCGCTTCCGGCGATACTTGGACATACAGCAGAATCTATATGCAGCTTGTGATTCTGGATATGCCCTTCTTGTACACGGTCAATATCTACGCGGCCATTCATCAGGCGCAGGGCGACACGGTGCGGCCGATGCTGTTAAATCTGCTCGGCATCACGGTCAACATGATACTGGATCCGCTTTTTATGGTGGGATTCCGCTGGGGCGTGGCGGGCGCGGCGCTGGCGACGGTCATGGCGAAGGCGGTCCCGGCCGTGATTGCGTTTGTGCTGCTGCACGCGCAGACGGCGCCGATTCGCCTGGAACTTAAGAAGTTAAAATTTGAAAAAGATAAACTGAAGAGCATCGTGGTCATTGGCCTGCCTACGGCCATCGGCGGCAGTACGATGCAGTTCGGCTTCCTGCTCATGAGCAAGAGCGTCTTCAAGTACGGCACGCAGGCGATGGCGGCCTACGGCATCGGCAATAAGGTGAACGGCCTGATCTCGCTGCCCTCCAACGGCATCGGCTCGGCGGTGGCGACGATCGTGGGCCAGAACGTGGGAGCGGGACAGCTGGAGCGGGCGCGGGAGGGCTATAAACTCTCCATGAAAATGATCATCGTCTTTCTCTTCGTCGGCGGCATGATCCTGTCGCGCATGCCGATCTCCACGGCGATCGTGCGCATCTTCTCGGAGGACGAGGAAGTGGTCGCGATGGCGGCGCAGTTTTTGAGTATCATGGCTTTCTGGGTGTTTACGAACGGCGTCTACAATTCGACGATGGGACTTTTCCAGGGGTGCGGCCACACGGAAGTCACAATGCTCGTGGACGTCTCGCGGCTCTGGGTATTCCGCTTCGCGACGCTGTATGTGTGCGAGAAGCTGCTGCACATGGGCGTGCAGAGTATCTGGTATTCCGTGGTGGTCAGCAACGGCATATCGGCGGTGCTTTTGTACCTGGTTTATCTGACCGGCTACTGGAAGAAGGAGCGGATCAGGCAGAAACCGAAGACGGCGTGACGGCGCGGGCTTCTCCGCACCGGCCAGAGAAAGGTCACAGAGAAAGAGCAGAGAAAAGTCAGAGAAAAAGAGCGGGCTCACACGGAACCCGCTCTTTTGTGTTATTTACGCGTGCAACTCGCAAAGCGTGTTTCAACTCGTTATCCGCCCTTGCGACGGAGAAAGTTCTTATAAGTTGAAGCCAAAATACCGCACCGCGTTGTAGTAGGAGATGCCCTTGACGATCTCGGAGAGAATCTCCTCGTCGTACGGGAATTCGCCGTTCTCCACCAGTTCGCCGATCAGATCACAGAGGATGCGGCGGAAGTACTCATGCCGTGTGTAGGACAGGAAGCTGCGGGAGTCTGTCAGCATGCCGACGAAGCCGGACAGGTTCCCCAGATTCGCGAGGGAGAGCATCTGATTTCTCATGCCGATCTTGTGATCGTTGAACCACCATGCGCTGCCCTGCTGGATCTTGGCGACCGCGGTGGAATCCTGGAAGCAGCCGAGGATTGTGCCGATGGATTCGTTGTCGTTGGGATTTAAGCTGTACAGAATCGTCTTGGGCAGCTCGTTCGTCTCGATCAGGGCGTTCAGGAAGTCCGCCATCTGTGCGGACGGCGCGTAGTTGTTGATGCAGTCGTATCCCGTGTCGGGGCCCAGCTTGTCGTACATCAGCCGGTTGTTGTCGCGCTTGCAGCCGTAGTGGAGCTGCATCACCCAGTTGCGCCTGCTGTACTCGCGTCCCACGAAGAGCATGAACGCCGTCTTGAACTGTAATTCTTCCTCGCGGCTGACCGGGCTGCCGGACAGGCGCTTGCGGAAGATCGCCTCGATCTCCTCGTCCGTCGCGGGAGCGTACATCACGTACTCGAGCGCATGGTCGGACACGCTGCACTTTCTGGAGGCGAAGAAGTCCATTCTGACCTGTAGCGCCTTCTTCAGGTCGGCGAAGGAAGAGACAGACACGCCGCTCACATCGGAGAGCGTCTTCAGGTAATCGAGGTATTCGGGCTTCTCGATGTTCATCGCCTTGTCGGGGCGCCATGCGGGAAGCACCTGCACGTCGAAGCTGTCGTCCGCCGCGATGGCGTCGTGCCATTCCAGGGAATCCACGGGATCGTCCGTCGTGCAGATCAGGGTGACGTTGGACTGCTTAATCAGGCTGCGCACGCTCATGGAAGGCTCGGCCAGCTTGGCGTTGCACAGATTCCAGACCTCCTCGGCGGTGTTCTTGTTCAGCGTGCCGTGATAGCCGAAGTAGCGCTGCAGCTCCAGATGACTCCAGTGGAAGAGCGGGTTGCCGATGGCCTTGCCCAGCACCTCGGCCCACTTGAAGAATTTCTCCTTGTCGGAGGCGTCGCCGGTGATGAAGTGCTCGTCCACGCCGCAGGAGCGCATGAAGCGCCATTTGTAGTGGTCGCCGCCCAGCCATACCTGGGTGATGTTGTCGAATTTTCTGTCCTGCGCGATCTCCTTCGGATTGATGTGGCAGTGATAGTCCAGCACGGGAGTCTTCTCCGCATACTCGTGGAAAAGCTTCTGCGCGGTGGGGGTGGAGAGAAGGAAGTTCTCGTCCATAAATGCTTTCATAAGATAAATACCTCCTTATAATGAATTATTTTATTGCATATATTTGCTATCTGCCGTCCGCCGCGTCCAGCGGTCCGGGGGAGAGCCTGGTCGTCTCTTTCTCGACCAGCTCGCCGGAATAGATGATCTTCGGCGGCATCTTCTCGCCGCTCAGAACGCCGATGCACGTCTTCGTCAGCTGATAGCACAGGGTTTCCAACTGATTGTCGATGGAGGTGATCTCCGGATTGCTGCAGGTGGTGAGCAGGGAGTTGTTGTAGCCGATGACGGACAGTTCCTCCGGGATGGCGATGCCATTCAGCTTCGCGTACTTGACCGCGCCGGCGGCCAACATATCCTCCGAGGCGAGGACGGCGTGGAAGACCAGCCCCTGCTTTCGCAGGCCGCAGAGGAAACGGCACACGCCGTCGATGTCCTCGCGGGATCCGTCGTAGAACTGCATCAGGTCGTCAGCGACGGGAATCTCCCGCATACGGCAGGCCGACCGGTAGCCGTCCAGCTTCCGCAGGCCGCTGTAGGAATGAGAGTTGTACAGATAGAGAATATCCGTGACGCCGCTGTCGATCAGGGCCAGGGACGCCTCCTGCATCGCCTTGAAATCGTCGCACATGGCGCAGAACACATTGGGGCAGTCCATGTCCGCGTTGAGCAGAAAGAGAGGAATCCGGCCGGCCGCGTTCATGATGTAGCCGTTGCCCTCGCGATCCGCCTCGATGTAGTTGGAGCCCACCAGAATGACCGCGTCCACGCGCTGGTTGAGCATCAGGGCAAGAGCGGCCTCCTTGTCGCCGTGATCGTAGCCGGAGCAGGTCAGAATACAGTTGTATCCGTTCTTGCGCAGACTGCCTTCGATGTAGTATACGGCTTTGGCGAGATAGAGGTCGGAACTGTCGGCGCAGATGATTCCTATGGAGTTCATGGTGTCCAGGCCGAGTCCCCGGGCGAACGCGTTGGGCGTGTAGCCGTAGCGGTCGATGACTTCCATCACCTTCCTGCGCGTGGAGGGCTTCACGTTCGGACTGCCGTTCAGAACACGGGAAACGGTCGCTATGGACACGCCTGCCTGCTTGGAAATATCGTAAATATTCAACGCTGGTAACTCCTTTGTTCAGGCCGTGCCTGGCGTTATGAAAACGTTTACATGATAAGCAAATTTATTATACAATAGGCAAAATAGATTTACAATATTTTTTCCGCAAAAAAAGAGTGGAGAAAATATGGCCGGAAAGCTGTGAAAATCGACGGTTAAAATAAATGAAAACAAGGTTGACTTATACCATTGTTGGTTGTAAAATTTAATTTGTAAGCCCTTACACAATTTTGCGTTTTTTGGTAATAAAATAACACAGATGGAGGGCTTATGAAATTTACAGAGAATGGTATGGATCTCAGAATGGAGGACAAGATGGAATTATTGCAGAAGAGCAAAACGGGCAAGAAGACAAGACCGGTCAAGGTGCTGCAGTTCGGCGAGGGAAATTTCCTGCGCGGGTTTGTGGACTACATGATCGATATTGCCAATGAGAAGGGGTTATTTGACGGAGACATTGTTCTGGTGAAGCCGATCGAGTACGGCACACTGGATCGTTTTCATAATCAGGAGTGCCAGTATACGGTTTCTCTGCGTGGTATCGTGGACGGCGAGCCGACCGTGATGAACCGCGTGATCACCAGCGTGGCGGACGCCGTGGCTGCGCATGAGGAGTATGAGAAGTACAGCGCTTACGCAAAGCTCGACACCCTGCGCTACATCGTGTCCAACACCACCGAGGCGGGTATCGTCTACGACGAGAGCGACAGGCTGGAGATGAATCCGCCTAAGAGCTTCCCGGCCAAGCTGGCGAAATTCCTGTATGAGAGATATAAGCACTTCAACGGCGCGCAGGACAAAGGCCTGGTGATGCTGCCGGTGGAGCTGATCGACGACAACGGCATTCACCTGAGAGAGTGCGTGCTGAAGCAGGCGGACAACTGGGGCCTGGAGGACGGCTTTAAGAAGTGGCTCGACGAGGCCTGCGTCTTCACCTCCACGCTGGTGGACAGAATCATCACCGGCTATCCGAAGGATGAGGATGAGAAACTCTGGCAGGAGTGGGGTTACAGGGATGAGTTGATCGTGACGGGCGAGCCTTTTGCACTCTGGGTAATCGAGAGCGCGAAGGACATCAGCGGGGAACTCCCGCTCGACAAGGCGCTGGAGGGCATGTCCGGCATGAACGTGATCTTCACGGACAACCAGAAGCCGTACAAGCAGAGAAAGGTGCGCATCTTAAACGGCGCTCACACATCCTTTGTTCTCGCCTCCTATCTGGCGGGCAACGACATCGTGCTGGAGTCCATGAAGGATGAGCTGATCTTTAAGTTTATGAAGGAGACGATCTACGACGAGGTGATCCCGACGCTGACGCTGCCGAAGCAGGAACTGGAGGATTTCGCGCAGGCGGTGATCACGAGATTTAACAATCCGTATGTGAAGCATGCGCTTCTGTCGATCTCCCTCAACTCCGTGTCCAAGTGGCGCGCGAGATGTATGCCCAGTTTCCTCGGCTATGTCGAGAAGAACGGCAAGCTGCCCACGCATCTGACCTTCTCCATCGCGGCGCTGATGGCGTTCTATCAGGGCACGGAGCTCAGAGACAAGGCGCTGATCGGCCACAGGGACGGCAAGGAATACCAGATCATGGACGACGCGGCGGTGCTGCAGTTCTTCGCGGAGAACACCGGCAAGGACACGAAGCAGTTCGTCACGGCCTTCCTGAACAACGAGGAGTTCTTCGGACCGGAACTGGGCAAGACGCAGGGACTTGCGGACGCGGTTGCCGGCTATCTTGACGAGATCAACGCTAAGGGTATGAGAAAAACGATGGAGGAGCATTTCTCATGATGATATTGAGAATCAACGACGGCGACAATGTCGCCGTCGCAATAGAGACAATACCGGAAGGCGCGCAGGTGTCCGTCGGGGGCGAGACTGTCACCGCTGTCACGGAGATCCCCGCGGGCCACAAGATGGCGCTTCGGGATCTTGCGGCGGGCGAGGAGGTCGTCAAGTACGGCTACCCCATCGGCCACACGAAGGAGGCTGTGCGGAAGGGCGAGTGGATCCACACGCACAATTTAAAGACCGGCCTCGGCGATCTTCTGACCTATACCTACGAGCCGACGGAGCGGAGGGAACTGCCCGCCAGAGAGGCGTACTTTGAAGGATTTGAGCGGAGCGACGGAACGGTTGGTGTGCGCAATGAGATCTGGGTCATCCCCACGGTGGGCTGCGTGAACAATGTGGCGGGTGCCATCGCGAAGCAGGCCAACGCCTATGTGAAGGGGAGCGTGGAGGAGGTTATCGCTTTTCCGCATCCCTACGGCTGCTCCCAGATGGGGGATGACCAGGAGCACACGAGAACGATCCTCGCAGATCTGATCCATCACCCCAACGCGGGCGGCGTGCTCGTTCTGGGGCTCGGCTGTGAGAACAGCAACATCGATGTGCTGAAAGAGTACATAGGCGAGTATGACGCGGACCGCGTGAAATTCCTGGTGTGCCAGGAGAGTGCGGACGAGATCGCGGACGGCGTGGCGATCGTGAAGGAACTGATCGAGCGCGCCTCTGTGCTGAAGCGGACGAAGATCAGCGCCTCCAAGCTGATCGTCGGCCTCAAGTGCGGCGGAAGCGACGGCTTCTCGGGCATCACGGCGAATCCGTTGGTCGGGCGTTTCTCCGATCTGCTGATCGGTGCGGGCGGCACGACGATCCTCACGGAAGTGCCGGAGATGTTCGGCGCGGAGACGATTCTGATGAATCGCTGCGCGAACGAGCAGCTGTTTGACAAGACGGTGACGCTCATCAACGATTTCAAGAATTATTTCAAGAGCAATAACCAGACCATCTACGAGAACCCTTCGCCGGGCAACAAGAAGGGCGGTATTTCCACGCTGGAGGACAAATCTCTCGGCTGCACGCAGAAATCCGGCAGCGCCGCTGTGACAGGCGTGCTGCACTACGGCGAGCGGGTGCAGACGGCGGGGCTGAATCTCTTGAGCGCGCCGGGCAACGATCTGGTTGCGGCGACAGCTCTGGCTGCCAGCGGCGCGCATATTGTTCTTTTCACCACGGGGCGTGGAACGCCTTTCGCATCGCCTGTTCCGACCATGAAGATCGCGAGCAATTCCGGCCTTGCGGGAAGGAAGTCCAACTGGATCGACTTCAACGCTGGCACGCTGGTGGAGGGCGGCAGCATGGAAGATACTGCGGAAGAGCTCTTCCAATTGGTGTTGGAGACAGCCTCCGGCAGGAAGGTGTGCAGTGAGAAAGCGGGCTTCCACGACATGGCGATCTTTAAACAGGGAGTAACTTTGTAAGAGAGCGGTATAGCGGCTGCGATACCGGGCATATAATCATGGAGGGAGAAGAAAGAATATGGGAATGGAAGAGAGGGTAAATTCTTTTATCGACGAGTATCTGAAGGGGTACAAGCGATACAAGGAATACTGGAACTACGAAGACGGCTGCGTGCTGCTGGGGGCGAAGTATCTGTACGACGTGACCGGCGATCAGAAGTATTTCTCGTTCATTGAGAATTATCTGAAGCACTTCGTGATGGAGGATGGCACGATCGCGCATTACGAGTTGGAGAAATTCAATATCGACAGCATCAACAGCGGCAAGATCCTCTTCTTTATGTATGACGTCACGGGCGAGGAGAAATACCGCAAGGCGATCGAGTTTGTCATGAACAGGCTGCGCATACATCCGAGATGCTCCACCGGCAATTTCTTCCATAAGGAAATCTATCCGAACCAGATCTGGCTGGACGGCCTGTATATGGCGCAGCCCTTCTATATGGAGTACGAGACGAAGTACGAGAAGAAGGAGAAGTACAACGATATCATCTCCCAGTTTGAGAATGTGCAGAAGTATCTGTATGACAAGGATAAGGGACTGTGCTATCACGCTTACGACGAGGCGAAGGAGCAGTTCTGGGCGAACAAGGAGACGGGTTGTTCTCCGAACTTCTGGCTCCGCAGCATGGGCTGGTATCTGATGGCGCTCGTCGATGTCATGGACAAGATGAGCATCGAGATCTATGAGCAGTACCGCACGCTGGAGGATATCTACAAGCTGATGCTGAAGGGCATTCTGCAGTATCAGGACAAGGATTCCAAGCTGTTCTATCAGGTGATCGACAGGGCTGACGTGGAGGGCAACTATCTGGAGACCTCCGGCAGCGCGATGGTCGGCTATTCCATTCTGAAGGCGTGCCGCATGGGTATTCTGCAGAAGGAGAAGTACGAGTCCATAGGAATGGAGATCGTGGAGAGCCTGGCGAATAACAAGCTGCAGGAGATCGACGGCAGGTTGCAGCTCACGGGGATCTGCTCCGTGGCCGGACTGGGCCCTGCGAGCAACCCGAAGCGGGACGGCAGCGTGGAGTACTATCTGTCCGAGCCGGTTGTGGCGGACGACTCCAAGGGCGTCGGACCCTTTATGATGGCTTACGCACAGTATCTGGCGGCCAAGAGGGAGCAGTGAGACACAGATTCGCGACAGGGAGGATCCTATGGAGATAGAATTGTTGACGAAGACCGCGAGGAGTGCGACCTTAAAGCTCGCGGACGGCGGTATCTATAACACGAAGAAGCCGTACCGCCTGGCGCTGAACGGGGAGGCCGTGAAGGAGACGGATACGGTGGTCACTTCTCTGTTTGGCCTGAAGCCCGACACGGAGTATGCGCTCAGCGTGACGGACGCTCAGGGAGCAGAAGCGGGAAGCTTTACCTTCCGCACGGACTATGAGTTCGTCACGCTGAATGTGAAGGACTTCGGTGCGAAGGGCGACGGCGAGAGCGATGACACGAAATATATACAGGCGGCGATCATGGCCTGCCCGAAGGACAGCCGCGTGCTGATCCCGGCGGGCACCTACCGGATCACGAGCCTTTTCCTGAAGAGCCATGTGCGGATCGAGGTGGCCGCGGGCGCGGAGCTTCTGGCGATCACGGACAGGCAGGAGTTCCCGAAATTCCCGGCGCTGATCGAGAGCTACGACGAGACGGACGAGTATTATCTGGGCACCTGGGAGGGCAATCCGCTGCCGATGTTCGCGGCGATCATCACGGGGATCGGCGTGGAGGATGTGGTGCTGTACGGCGAGGGCTGCATCAACGGCAACGCCTCCGCGGACAACTGGTGGAAGGATCCGAAGGTGATGAATATCGCTTTCCGGCCCAGAATGTTCTTCATCAATCACTGTGAGGACATCGTGCTGCAGGGCGTCAAATTCTGCAACAGTCCCTCTTGGACGCTGCATCCGTTCTTCAGTAAGAAGTTGGGCTTCTATGACCTGAAGATCGAGAATCCGAGCGTGTCGCCCAACACTGATGGGCTGGATCCCGAATCCTGCAAGGATGTGGAGATCGCCGGCATACGTTTCAGCCTGGGCGACGACTGCATCGCTGTGAAATCCGGCAAGATCTATATGGGCAGGAAACATAAGACCCCTTCGGAGAATATACATATCTATCAATGCCTGATGCAGGACGGCCACGGCGCGGTTACGATCGGCAGCGAGATGGCGGGCGGCGTGAAGAACCTGACCGTGGAGGAGTGCCTTTTTTCCAATACGGACAGAGGGCTTCGGATCAAAACGAGGCGCGGGAGAGGCGAGGACGCAGTGCTTGACAAGATCACGTTCCGCGGGATCAACATGGATCATGTGATGACGCCCTTCGTGGTGAACTGCTTCTATTTCTGCGATCCGGACGGCAAGACGGAGTATGTGCAGAGCAGGGAGAAATGCCCGGTGGATCACAGGACACCGTATATCAAGCGGCTGTGCTTCGAGGATATCGACGCGAAGAATTGCCATGTGGCGGCGGCTTATTTCGACGGGCTGCCCGAGCAGAAGATCGAGGAGATCAGGATGAAGAATATTCGCGTCTCCTACGCGAAAGATCCGAAGTGCGATGTGCCCGCCATGTCGGCGGGAGTGGAGGCCTGCTCCTTAAAGGGAATCTACGCCAGCAACGTAAAACGGCTCCTCTTGGAGAATGTGGAAGTGACAGGCGCTGCGGGTGATCCGATCATCGCTGTCGGCGTAGATGAAATGCAGCAAAATTAAGTGAAAGCTGCAGGAAAGCCCGGAAGCACCAGCTCCTTCGCATAGTGGAGCGCCTCTTCCGCCGACAGCAGGCGGACGAAATCGGCGCGGCGATCCGGGGCTGCACCGGGGCCGGTGCTTCCGTATTCGGCGTAAAGAACCGTCTCTCGGGCCTGCGGCTTGTTCCAGTCGTGGAAACCTTCGGGGCGGATATGTTCGCCCAGTTCACAGCTCAGAAGTACCGTCTGCGCATAGTCGCGCCAGGGTCTCCCGAGATAGACGCTCGCCTTGGGACATGTGGAGGTGAAGCGGCACCGGTCGAAGACATAGCCGTAGGGACTTCCCTCCGGCGTGGAGGCGGCTGTGGCATAGCCGTAGACGGGGGCGCTGCCGTCCGGCTCCGGAGGAAGTTTTTCGGAGAAGACGGAAGCAATCTCACAGTTTTCAAAGTAAGCGATGGCGCTGCCGAAGATAAAGTCCACGTCACCGCAGATATAACAGTCTTTATAGTAGTGGTGTCCGACGCGCCTTTCGGCGAATTCTTTGGGGCCGGTAAAACCGCCGATCTGCATGGGGGCAGGCGGCAGGGGGCCTGTGAAGAGCGTATCCTGATAGCTTTCCAGACGACAGGATTTGATACAGAGATTGTCTCCGTCGGCGTACAGGGCGACTGCCTGTCCGGCTTTGGAACGCGGAAACGCGCTGTTGCGGATTGTCAGATTCTCGAGCGTGACACGGTCGGCGTCCAGCAGGAAGGTGTAGGAGCGGAAGGTTCCGCGCTTCGAGCCGTCCGGCATGAGGTCTCGGGCATAGTCGCCGTAGGTGATGACGCACTCTCCGGCGGAGGAGCCGATCAGGTGTACGTCGGGGCGGTTGAGGGTGATCTTTTCCTCGTAGACGCCGGGGGCGACTTCGATGGTGACAGGCTCGCTGCTGTCCGCTGGAATGTGAGCGATCGCCTGGGTAATGGTAGGAAAAGTGTTTGCGGCGGCGGATGCGCCGTCCGGTGCAACAGTCAGTTTTAACATGGGTATGGCCCTCCTTTTTGCTGTTATCATAGCACAAAAGAGGGGAAAACGAAAGATGTGTAGAGAGGGTAGGGTATGAGCAGACTGAAAATCAGCACGCCGAATCAGGCGCAGCTAACGGTAGAGCGGTTATACAAAGATCTGGAACGTCACATCATCGCGAGTCCTCCCGGACTGTGTCCCATCGATCTGCAGCTGTCTTTCTTGAAGACCTGTCACGCGCAGACCTGCGGCAAATGTGTGCCCTGCAGGGTCGGAATCTTACAGCTTTCCCATCTGTTGGAGGATGTACTGGAAAACAGGGCGGATCTGCATACGCTGGATCTGATCGAGGAGACGGCGAACAACATCACGGACTCCGCCGACTGCGCGATCGGGTACGAGGCGGCGCACATGGTGCTGGCGGGGCTTGTGGGCTTCCGCGATGATTATCTGTATCACATCGAGCACGGCAAGTGCTCTTATTCCATCACCCAGCCGGTGCCCTGCGTGGCGCTGTGCCCGGCGGGTGTGGATATCCCAGGCTATATCGCGCTGGTGGGCGAGGAGCGCTACGAGGACGCGGTGAAGCTGATCCGCAAGGACAATCCTTTCCCCACGGCCTGCGCGCTGATCTGCGAGCATCCCTGTGAGGCGAGATGCCGCAGGAACATGATCGACAGCTCGGTCAACATCAGAGGACTCAAGAAGATGGCGGTGGACAACGCGCGGGCGAACACCGTTCCTGTGCCCCGGAAGGCCGAGAGCACCGGCAAAAAAATCGCCATCGTGGGCGGCGGCCCCGGAGGCCTGTCGGCGGCCTACTATCTGGAGCTGATGGGGCACCACGCCGTCGTGTTTGAGAGCAAGAGCAAACTGGGCGGGATGCTGCGCTACGGTATCCCGAATTACCGTTTCCCAAGAGAGAGACTGGAGGAGGATATCGAGGCGATCCTGTCCACGGGCGTGGAGGTGCACACCTCCGTGACGGTCGGCAACGAGGAGGACACGGTCTCCTTCGAGCAGCTGCGCAAGGATTACGACGCGGTCTACATCGCGATCGGTGCGCACACGGACAAGAAGATCGGTATCGAGGGTGAGGACTCCGAGGGCGTCATCTCCGCGGTGGAGATGCTGCGGGGGATCGGGGACGACAATCCGCCGGATTTCAAGGACAAGAGAGTGATCGTGGTGGGCGGCGGCAACGTCGCGATGGACTGCACCAGATCCGCGATTCGTCTGGGCGCGAAGTCCGTGGGTATTGCGTACCGCAGAAGGCAGGAGGATATGACCGCCCTGCCGGAGGAGGTGGAAGGAGCTATCGCGGAGGGCGCGGAGCTGTACAGCCTGAAAGCGCCTCATAAGATAGAAGCCGATGAGAACGGCAGGGTCGCGGCGATCTGGGTGGAGCCGCAGATCATCGGGCCGATCGACGCCTGGGGCAGAGCGAAGCCGGTGAAGGCCGATGTGGAGCTGATGAGGATCCCCTGCGATATCGTGGTTGTGGCCATCGGGCAGGGAATCGAATCCCGCCACTTTGAGGAGTCGGGTATTCCGGTCAAGAGAGGGATGTTGGACGCCATGAGCGAGAGCGGCATCAGGGATGTGCCCGGCGTCTTCGCGGGAGGCGACTGCGTGACGGGGCCGGCCACCGTGATCCGCGCGATCGCCGCTGGCAAGGTCGCCGCGGCCAACATCGACGAGTATCTGGGCTATCATCACACAATCTCCTGCGATGTGGAGATTCCGCAGGTGACTTACGGAGACAAACAACCCTGCGGCAGAATCAATCTGTGCGAGCGTGAGGCGTGCGAGAGAAGAAACGATTTCGACGCCATCGAATATTCCATGACGAAGCAGGAGGCGGCCCAGGAGGCGGCGAGATGCCTCAGGTGTGATCACTTCGGCTACGGCAATCTGAAAGGGGGCAGGGCAGCGATATGGTAAATCTTACGATTGACAACAGACCGGTCAGCGTGCCGGAGGGAACCACCATTATGCGGGCCGCCGCCTCGGTCGGCATCATGATACCGCATCTGTGCTTCCTGGAGGGCATCAACGAGATCGGCGCGTGCAAGGTGTGCGTCGTCGAGATGCAGGGCAAGACGAAGCTGATCACGTCCTGCAACAGCCCCGTGGAGGAGGGCATGGTGCTCTACACCAACTCCCCGAAGGTGCGCAGGGTGCGCAGGACGAATGTGGAGCTGATCTTGTCGCAGCATGACTGCACCTGCGCGATGTGCGTGCGGAGCGGCAACTGCAATCTGCAGAAGATCGCCAACGATCTCGGCATCATTGAGATTCCCTATAAGAGAGAAGTGCCCACGGCGCCTTGGAACCACAACTATCCCTTTATCAAAGACGCGGGCAAGTGCATCAAGTGCATGCGCTGCGTGCAGGTCTGCGACAAGATTCAGGACTTACATATCTGGGACGTGCAGAACACCGGCTCCCGCACGACTGTGGACGTATCTATGAACAAGTGCATCGAGGAGTCCGACTGCTCCAACTGCGGGCAGTGCGTGACCCACTGTCCGACGGGGGCGCTGCGGGAGAGGAACGACGTGCCGGAGGTATTCAAGGCGCTGGCCGACCCGGAGAAAATCACGGTGGTGCAGGTGGCGCCGGCCGTGCGCGCGGCTTGGGCGGAACAGATGGACCTGCCGGAGGAGTTGGCGACGGAGGGCAGAATGGTCGCGGCGCTCAGACAGGTGGGCTTCGATTATATTTTTGACACCAACTTCTCAGCGGATCTGACGATCATGGAGGAGGCGCACGAGTTTCTGGAGAGACTGGAAGAGGTGAAGGCGTCGGGCGTGCCGATGTTTACCTCCTGCTGTCCGGCCTGGGTGAGATTCATGAAATCTCAGTATCCGGACTACCAGTCCAGGCTGTCCAGCGCCAAATCGCCGCAGCAGATGTTCGGCGCGGTGGCCAAGACCTACTTCGCGGAGAAGATCGGCGTGACGCCGGACAAGATCTGCTCGATCTCCATCATGCCGTGTGTCGCCAAGAAGGGCGAGGCGGCGCTGCCGGAGATGGATGTGACCGGATACGGGCCGGATGTGGATATCGTGCTGACGACGAGGGAACTGGTGCGTCTCCTGAAGGCGGAGCACATCATTCCGAAGCTGCTGGGCGAGGATACCTTCGACTCGCCGTTGGGGGAGAGTTCCGGCGCGGGCGTGATCTTCGGTGCGACGGGCGGTGTCATGGAGGCGGCGCTGCGGACGGCGGTGGCCGTGATCGAGGGCTCGAACCCGAATCCCGAGACTTTCAGCGACGTGCGCGGCGAGGCCGGCAGGAGGGAAGTGACATACCACATCAACGGCGTGCCGATCAGAACGTGTACGGTGAGCGGGCTCGGCAATGCGAGAAAGCTGATGGAAGATATCCGCAGCCGCAGGGTGTCCTACGATTTCGTGGAAGTCATGGCCTGCCCCGGAGGCTGTGTGGGCGGCGGCGGGCAGCCCATTGTGGACGGCGTGGAGATGGCGTCCGTGCGCGCGCCGAAGCTCTATGATCTGGACAAGAGAAGAGCGGTCCGCTTCTCCCATGAGAATCCCGAGATCAAGAAGCTCTACGCGGATTATCTGGGAAAACCGCTATCGGAGAAGGCGCACAGGCTTCTGCATGTATAGCGTTGCGAGACAGTGCCGTTGTATGGCATGCGGCAGACAGGCGGAACATGCGTGGCAAAGA
Organism: uncultured Lachnospiraceae bacterium; assembly: GCA_947586255.1. Lineage (GTDB taxonomy): Bacteria > Bacillota > Clostridia > Lachnospirales > Lachnospiraceae > UBA3282. The sequence continues at coordinate 82,225 of CANPXP010000007.1, forward strand.
GCGCCGCAGGCCAGAGAAGATATAGCAGATACAGGAGGAAATAAGTCGGATGCAGATAGGAATTCGATTACATGACGTGGCGCCGGGAACGATCGAGGAGCGGGCGCACACGGCGAGAGAGCAGGGGTTTGCCTGCGCGCATGTCGCGCTGTCGAAGCTGTGCGACTATAAGATGACGCTGCCGGAGCTGACTCCCGGTTGGGCGATGTATCTGAAGAAGGTATTCGCGAAGGAGGATGTGGATATCGCCGTGCTCGGCTGCTATCTCAATCTCGCGACGCCGGACAGGGAGGCCCTCGCGAGAAACCAGGAGATCTACAAGGCGCACCTGCGCTTCGCGTCGCTGATGGGCTGCGGCGTTGTGGGAACGGAGACGGGAGCGCCCAACACGGAGTACCGCTTCGAGGAGGCGTGCCACACGGAGGCGGCGCTCAACACCTTTATCACCAATCTGCGCCCGGTGGTCGAGTGCGCGGAGCGCATGGGCGTGATCTTTGCGCTGGAACCGGTGTACAAGCATATCATGTGGAACCCGAAACAGACGCGCAGAGTGCTGGACGCGATCGCTTCGCCGAATCTGCGGATCATCTTCGATCCGGTGAATCTGCTGGATATCTCCAACTATGAGAACAGGGAGGAGATCTTCGCGGAGGCGATCGAGACCTTCGGCGATGAGGTGGCGATGATCCACCTGAAGGATTTCACGGTGGAGGATGGCAAGCTGGTCGCCTGCGCAGCGGGCGACGGCCTGATGAACTACGACGCCATCCTGCGGTTCGCCAAGGAGCGCAAGCCGCACATTCACGCGACGCTGGAGAACACGAAGCCGGAGAATGCAGTGAAGTCCAGGGAGTTTATTCAGAAACGTTATGATGCGATATCGTAGAAGAGCAAAGTAAAAATGTGCCGCAGGCAGCACATATCATGCCTGTTCCCAGCAGCAGAATCATTTTTGTGGGAGCCGAGATGTCGGCAGAAAGGAAGAAAATGAACGTTATAGAAGAAATCTATGGAATCGGTATTGTTCCCGTCATTGCGCTGGACGACGCCAAGGACGCAGAGCCGCTCGCCAGGGCGCTGTGCAACGGCGGTCTGCCCTGCGCGGAGGTGACCTTCCGCACGGCGGCAGCGGAGGAGTCCATCAGGATCATGGCGCAGAAGTTCCCCGAGATGCTCGTGGGTGCAGGCACGGTGCTGACGACGGAGCAGGTGGACAGAGCGGTGGCCGCTGGCGCGAAATTTATCGTCAGCCCCGGACTGAACCCGCGCGTTGTCAAATACTGTGTAGACAAGAATATCCCTGTGGTTCCCGGCACATCCAACCCGTCCGACGTGGAGGCGGCGCTGGAGCTGGGGCTGGAGGTTGTGAAGTTCTTCCCGGCGGAGGCTGCGGGCGGCATCGAGATGATCAAGGCGATGAGCGCTCCCTACACGAAGGTGCGCTTCATGCCCACGGGCGGCGTCAATGCCGGCAATCTGAAGGATTATCTGGACTTCCCGAAGATCATCGCCTGCGGCGGCACCTGGATGGTGAAGAAAGATCTGATCGCGGCCGGCAAATTTGACGAGATCGAGGCGCTCACGAGAGAGGCCGTTGTGAAGATGCTCGGCTTCGAGCTTCGCCATATCGGCATCAACGCCCAGAACGAGGACGAGGCCGGCGCCATCGCGGACAGCTTCGCATCCATGTTCGGCTTCGCCAAGAAGGTAGGCGGCAGCTCCGTATTCGCGGGCACGGCCATCGAGGCGATGAAGCAGCCGTATCTGGGCAAGAACGGGCATATCGCCATCGGCACCAACTACATGGACCGCGCGATCTATCATCTGGAGAAGCAGGGCGTGAAGTTTGATATGAGCACCGCCAAGAAGGATGATAAGGGGAAGATCAAGGCAGTTTATCTGCAGGATGAGATCGGCGGATTCGCCGTACATCTTGTTCAGAAATAAGAAAGCATAGCAAAAAACAAGGAGGGCTAACATGAGCAAAAAAGTAGTTACATTCGGAGAGATTATGCTGCGTCTTGCGCCGGAGGGGTATTACCGTTTCGTGCAGGCGGCGAGCTATGGGGCGACCTATGGCGGAGGAGAGGCGAACGTGGCGATCTCTCTTGCAAATTACGGGATGGATGCGTCCTTTGTCACCAAACTTCCGAAGCATGAGATCGGGCAGGCGGGCGTGAACGCTCTTCGCCAGTTCGGCGTGGACACGTCCAAGATCGTGCGCGGCGGCGATCGCGTGGGTATTTATTTCCTGGAGAAGGGCGCTTCCCAGAGACCTTCCAAGGTCATCTATGACAGGGCCGGTTCCTCCATCGCCACGGCGACCACGGCGGACTTCAACTGGGACGAGATCTTCGAGGGCGCGGAGTGGTTCCACTTCACGGGCATCACGCCGGCGTTGGGCGACAACGTGGCGGCGATCTGCGTTGAGGCATGTAAGAAGGCCAAGGAAAAAGGCATCACGGTGAGCTGCGACCTGAACTACAGAAATAAGCTCTGGTCCAAGGAGAAGGCCGGACAGGTGATGGGCGAGCTGTGCAAGTATGTGGACGTCTGCATCGCGAACGAGGAGGATGCGGGCGACGTATTCGGCATCAAGGCGGCCAATACCGACGTCACCAAGGGTGAGGTCAATCACGAGGGCTATAAGGATGTGGCGAAGCAGCTGGCCGACCGTTTCGGCTTCAAGGCGGTAGCGATCACGCTGCGCGAGTCCATCTCCGCCAACGACAACAACTGGGCGGCTATGCTCTACACCGGCGGACAGTACTACTTCTCCAAGAAGTATGCGGTAAGAATCGTTGATCGCGTGGGCGGCGGCGATTCCTTCGGCGGCGGCCTGATCTACGCTTCCATGATGGATTACGATCCCCAGGCGACCATCGAGTTCGCGGTGGCTGCGAGCTGCTTGAAGCACACCATCGAGGGCGACTTCAACCAGGTGAGCGTGGACGAAGTGACCAAGCTGGCCGGCGGCGACGGATCCGGACGAGTACAGAGATAGAGAAGGAGTGAAGGAAAATGGAGTTAAGAACAGCGGCATCGCCGCGCGACGTAAAAACCTATGACACAGAGAGACTCAGAGAGGAGTTCCTGATCCAGAACCTGTTCGTGCCGGGCGAGATCAAGCTGGTGTACAGCCATATCGACCGCATCATCACCGGCGCGGCGGTTCCCACGGCGCCGATCAAGCTGACGGCGGGAGACGAGCTGCGCGCGCAGTATTTCTGCGAGAGGAGAGAGCTGGGCCTGATCAACATCGGCGAGCCCGGCGTGGTCAGCGTGGACGGCAAGCGCTATGAGGTGGGCCACAAGGACGGTATGTACATCGGCCTGGGCTCCAAGGATATCGTGTTCGAGTCCAAAGATGCCTCCAAGCCCGCGAAATTCTACTTAAACAGCGCGCCCGCGCACAAGGCGTACCCCACCAAGCTGATCAAGCTGGAGGGCACGGCGGACAGCGACGACGTGGTCATCATCAAGGATGAGAACAAGGTGGAGCTGGGCAGCCTGGAGGAGTCCAACCACAGAGTGATCAACAAGTATATCCTGCCCGGCCAGGTGGAGAGCTGCCAGCTCGTGATGGGTATGACGGCCTTAAAGCCCGGCAGCGTGTGGAACACGATGCCCTGCCATACACATGACCGCCGCATGGAGGTGTATCTCTACTTCGAGATCCCGGAGGACGCTTTCGTCGTGCACTACATGGGCGAGCCTACCCAGACGCGCCACATCATCATGCACAACGAGGAGGCCGTGATCTCCCCCAGCTGGTCGATTCACGCGGGCAGCGGCAGCAGGAATTATACTTTCATCTGGGGTATGGTCGGCGAGAACCAGGCGTTCGACGATATGGACGGCGTGAGAAATCAGGATCTGCGGTAACAGACGGCGCGGCCGGCGGTTTTGGCTGTCCGGCTTGCCTTTTCATCAAAAATAACGGAGGATTTCAGAATGAGCTTTACAAATAACTTTTCACTGGAAGGCAAGATCGCGCTGGTGACCGGCGCATCCTACGGCATCGGCTTCGCCATCGCCACGGCGTTTGCGGAGGCGGGCGCGACGATCGTCTTCAACGACATCAAGCAGGAGCTGGTGGACAAGGGCCTTGCCTCCTACAAGGAGAAGGGCATCGAGGCCCACGGCTACGTGTGCGACGTGACCAACGAGGAGGCGGTCAACGCCCTGGTTGCGCAGATCGAGAAGGAGGTCGGCGTGATCGATATTCTCGTCAATAACGCTGGCATCATCAAGCGTATCCCGATGCTCGAGATGACGGCGGCGGAGTTCCGTCAGGTCATCGACGTGGACTTAAACGCTCCCTTTATCGTGTCCAAGGCGGTTATCCCCGGCATGATCAAGAAGGGCCACGGCAAGATCATCAACATCTGCTCCATGATGTCCGAGTTGGGCCGTGAGACGGTGTCCGCGTACGCGGCTGCCAAGGGCGGCTTAAAGATGCTCACCAGAAACATCTGCTCCGAGTACGGTCAGTACAACATCCAGTGCAACGGCATCGGCCCCGGCTACATCGAGACGCCGCAGACGGCGCCCCTCAGAGAGCGTCAGGCGGACGGCAGCAGACATCCCTTCGACCAGTTCATCTGCGCGAAGACGCCTGCCAACAGATGGCTCAAGCCCGAGGAACTGCAGGGCCCCGCGGTGTTCCTGGCATCCGACGCATCCGACGCCGTCAACGGCCACATCCTCTATGTGGACGGCGGTATCCTGGCTTACATCGGCAAACAGCCCGGCTAAGAGCAAAAAGCAGAGAATGGAAACAAGCGGGACGGAGATCGCCAAAGAGCGGTTTCCGCCCCTTTTTTATACGGGTAACGGGATTCACGGATTTCGCAGGGTTTCACGAGCAAGGTTTTAGCAAGGTTTCGGCAAGTTAATTTTACTTGACATAACTTAAAATTCATTATAAAATTGAACTGTTGTAGTTTGCTAGTTATAGAATGTTGTTTTACGCTAATGCACATGGCTGTAACATTCTACAATAGATCATGTACAATGAAAATTTAATAAGGAGGTGCTCCTGTAATGTGGCAAGTCGTGATAGCGGTAGTCATCACGCTGGTTGTGTCCGTGCCGGTCTCCGCGCTTGCGGCGATCAATTATCGTAAGAAGGTTGTGGAGAAGACGCTTGGCAATGCGGACGAGAAAGCCAGAGAGATTATCGATGAAGCGCTCAAGACTGCTGAGGCGAAGAAGCGCGAATCGCTCCTTGAGGTCAAGGAAGAGTCCATCCGCACGAAGAATGAACTCGACAAGGAGATCAAGGAACGCCGTGCGGAAGCGCAGCGCTATGAGAGGCGGGTACAGCAGAAGGAAGAGAACATCGATAAGAAAGCTGATGCGATCGAGAAAAAGGAAGCGAGCCTGGTCCAGAGGGAAGATGCTCTGGCAAAGCAGCGCGAGGAAATTTCCAAGCTGAACGAGCAGAGATTACAGGAACTGGAACGAATCTCAGGTTTAACCTCCGAACAGGCAAAAGATTATCTCTTGAAGATTGTTGAAGATGAAGTAAAGCATGAAACTGCTGTCATGATCAAGGAAATGGAGAGCAGGGCCAAGGAAGAGGCGGATAAGAAGGCGAAGGAGTATGTCGTCACGGCGATTCAGAAGTGCGCCGCGGATCATGTCTCCGAGTCGACGATATCCGTCGTGCAGCTTCCCAACGACGAGATGAAGGGCAGGATCATCGGCAGAGAGGGCCGCAATATCAGAACCCTCGAGACGATGACCGGTGTCGATCTGATTATAGACGACACGCCGGAGGCGGTCATTCTGTCCGGCTTCGACCCGATTCGCAGGGAAGTCGCGAGAATCGCGCTGGAGAAACTGATCGTGGACGGGCGTATCCACCCCGCCAGGATCGAGGAGATGGTTGAGAAAGCGCAGCGCGAAGTGGAAGTCATGATCAAAGAGGAGGGCGAAGCCGCCACACTGGAAGTCGGCGTGCACGGTATTCACCCCGAACTCGTAAGATTGCTCGGTAAGATGAAATTCAGAACCAGCTATGGGCAGAACGCCTTGAAGCATTCCATCGAGGTAGCGCAGCTGTCAGGCTTACTGGCGGCCGAGATGGGACTGGACGTCAGGATGGCGAAGCGTGCGGGCTTGCTGCACGATATCGGCAAGGCGGTAGACCATGAAATGGAGGGTTCGCATATTCAGTTGGGTGTTGAGCTTTGCAGAAAGTACAAGGAATCCCCGACTGTCATCAATGCGGTGGAATCTCATCACGGCGACGTGGAGCCTCAGACGTTGATTGCGTGTCTTGTGCAGGCCGCAGATACGATCTCCGCGGCGAGACCGGGTGCGAGAAGAGAGACATTAGAAACATATACAACAAGATTGAAACAACTGGAGGACATCACAAATAACTTCAAGGGTGTCGATAAATCTTTTGCGATTCAGGCAGGTAGAGAGATTCGTGTAATGGTAGTTCCGGAACAGATCAGCGATTCGGACATGGTATTGCTCGCCAGAAATATCTCGAAGCAGATTGAGGCAGAGCTGGAATATCCCGGACAGATCAAGGTCAATGTGATCAGGGAGAGCCGAGTCGTCGACTATGCGAAATAGCATTTGTAACCCCGCAGAGAAATCTGCGGGGTTATTTTAGTATGACGGGCATGCCCGTGTTCTGTGGTGAAAGTCCACATAGGCGTAGCTTCCATTGACAAAATTCGATAAATAAATTGACATAGGGGGGGGGTTATGATAAACTTACCCCGTATATTGGGTAATTTTGTATTATCGGTGAACGGCAGGATTGTGACAAGCACTAAGGGGAGGGAAATCAGGATGTTTTGTCCAAAATGTGGAAAGCAGATGCCGGAAGACGCTACATTTTGTCTGTCCGGCGGTGCACAGCTGCAGGCGGGGAATGACGGATGATGAAGAAGAACAAAGGGCGTGTTGCCCGGTACGGAAAAAATGGCGTTACACTGCTTATGTGCTTTTGCCTGGCGGCTTGGCTGCAGACGGGATGTGCGGAACGCGAAAGCGCAGACGCGGCAGCGCAGGCCGAAGCGGCGGAGGAGACGGAGAAGACTGTCACAGAGGAGACGGAGACTGCCGCGGAGGAGACGAAGACAGCTGTGGAGGAGACGGAAATTGCTGCGGAGACACCGGAGGATGCGGCCGAGGCGGATCCGGAAACTGGCGGCGATGCGTCCGGAGAGCAGGACGAGGAGCCGTCCGCGTCTGAACAGGATGGAGGCAGCAAGGAAAATGAAAATTTGACGCAGGAGACGGCTGACACGGAGCGGCAGGAGCCGGCGGAAACAGTCACCATGTATGCTTCCGAGCGTGTCAATGTGAGAGCGGCCGCCGATCTGGAGGCGGAGGTTATCACGACGCTGAATCGCCGGGATCCGGTTGAAAAAATCGGGGAGGAAGGCGAGTGGACCAAAATATTGCTGGACGGCAGGGAGTGTTATATTGCGAGCGAGTATCTGCTCGCGGAGGAGGAGCTGCCGTCGGGGTATCTGATTGTGATCGACGCCGGACACCAGCAGCGGGGCAATAGCGAGCAGGAACCCATCGGTCCCGGTGCTTCCGAGATGAAAGCCAAGGTCGCGTCCGGCACCCATGGAACTACGAGCGGACTCGCGGAATATGAACTGACGCTGGAGGTTTCCAAAAAGCTGGAGGAGGAACTGACGGCGCGTGGCTATGAAGTGATCATGGTGCGCACGCAGAACGACGTGGACATCAGCAACAGCGAGCGCGCGCAGGTGGCAAACGAAGCGAATGCAGACGCCTTTATCAGAGTGCATGCGAACGGGTCGGAGAACTCGTCGGCGAACGGGGCGATGACGATCTGCCAGACGCCGAAGAACCCGTACAACGGGAATCTGGCGGCACAGAGCAAACGTCTGTCGACGTTGGTTCTGGACGCGTTGTGTCTCTCTACAGGCTGCAGAAAAGAATATGTCTGGGAGACGGACAGCATGAGCGGCATTAACTGGTGTCAGGTCCCGACGACAATCGTCGAGATGGGATATATGACCAATCCGGCGGAAGACGCGGCGATGGCGACGGACGAGTATCAGCAAAAGATCGTGCGGGGAATCGCGGATGGGATCGATCAGTATTTTGAATAGTAAACAGTATATATGACAAGAGGAGGGTCAAGAGATGTTTTGTATGCATTGTGGGAAGAAAATACCGGACGAAAGCAGATTTTGTCCGATATGCGGCGCGGCACAGAGCGTGAAGACCGTAGAGAAGCAGGAAGCGGCCACGCAGCCTGTGGAGGAGAAGCAGGAAGCGGCCACGCAGCCTGTGGAGGAGAAGCAGGAAGCGGCCACGCAGCCTGTGGAGGAGAAGCAGGAAGCGGCCGCGCAGCCCGTGGAGGAGAAGCAGGAAGCGGCCGCGCAGCCTGTGGAGGAGAAGCAGGAAGCGACCGTGCAGCCCGTGGAGGAGAAGCAGGAAGCGGCCGCGCAGCCCGCTGAGAAAAAGCAGAAAACGGCCGCACGGCCTGCAGCGGCGGAGCGTGTGCAGTCGGCGGGAGCAGGGTCCATGGGGAACCGGCAGCCGGTTAAGTCCGCGAACGCGGCGACGAGTACCAATAAAAATAAAAAACTTGTTCAGTATCTGGGCGGTGCGTGCGTACTGTGCCTGGTGGTAATTGTACTCGTTGTCATCCTGAAGGCTGTTGTGAAGCCAACTATTGATCTGAACGATTATGTGACGGTGGAGTTTGACGGCTTTGAGACGGTAGGTACGGCGCATGTCGAATTTGACAGAGACGGCTTTATAGAAGATTACGATGAGAAGCTCAGCAAGAATCTGCGGAAAAATCTGAAGGAGGATCTGGGTGAGGACGCCGATTATTATGTCGATATGCTTTATCTGTACGACAATGAAGCGGCGGAGCTTCTGTTAGACGAGTGCGTCGAAGCAACCGTGGATCCCGAGAAAGGGCTGAATAACGGCGACGTGGTTACGCTCAAATGGGACTGCGAAGACGAAGATGTGCTGGATGTCTTTGGCTATAAGCTGAAATATGAGGACGCGGAATATACCGTTAAAGGACTGGAGAAGGCGGAGACCTTTGATCCTTTTGAAAATGTGGAAGTCACCTACACGGGATATGCGCCTGCAGGACAGGCCAGTGTTTCCGGCGGAATAAGCAGTCTGCATTATGAACTGGATAAGAACAGCAATCTGAAAAACGGCGATAAGGTGACGGTGACGGTCTCCTGCTATGGCGATGATCTGACACAGTACTGCATTGAGAACATGGGTAAGGTGCCCGCAAACACGCAGAAGGAATATGTGGTGGAGGGACTGATCAGCTATGTGCAGTCGGCTTCCGAGATTTCGGACGATGCGCTGGATAGCATGAAGAGCCAAGCGACGGACGTCTATACCGCTTATGTGGCGCGCGAGTGGGATGAGGAGGAAATGACACTTTCCGGCTTTACTTATCTCGGCAATTATCTGCTGACAAGCAAGAAGAACGCGGACAATGCCCTCTATCTCGTCTATAGGGCGGATGCGCGCATTCAGTACGAGGAAGACGACTATGACGGCATAGCGCCAATTTACTGGTTCATCGAATACGGCGATCTCGTCAATGATCAGGACGGGAAGACCGTGGTGGATGTTTCCCAGTATTCCGTTCCGTACACTAGCTTTCGGTTTGAACCCGGCGTCAAGAATCACTATGGATGGAGCATGACATGGTATCTGGATGGCTATGAGACGCTGGACGCACTGTATAA
>CANPXP010000008.1 GCA_947586255.1 uncultured Lachnospiraceae bacterium
CGCCCTGCTCCGGCGAGGGCATGTTTCGCAAGGATGAGACGGCTGTCGCCGAGTGGAGCGAAGACAATGTGGCCATGTGCGCCGCGAGACAGCGGGAGATTCTGGAGCAGGCGGCGCAGACGGTGCGGCCGGGCGGCGTGCTGGTGTATTCTACCTGTACTTTCTCCGAGGCGGAGGATGAGCAGGCAGTGCAGGACTTCGTGCGGGCGCATCCGGAGTATGCGATGGAGGGAAAACCGATACGGCTTATGCCGCATCTCATAGAGGGCGAAGGGCACTTTGCGGTGCGGTTTCGCAGGAAGGGTTGGCCGGAAACCGGTGCGGGCAGGGCCGTGCCCGCGGAACGGGCGGAACAGGCTGCGGGCCGGGAAACGCGCGCACAGCAGGGAAACGGCCGCCAGGGCAAGAAGAAAAGAGACGGTGCGGGCAGGCGCGGCGGACAGGAGGCATATGCGGTGAAGGCCGCAGAGCAGGCTGTAGGCGATTTCCTGCGCCGGGAACTGGAGCTGACCGAAGACGGTGAAGAAGCCCTGTTTTCGGGCCGCGTGCCGCAGCTGTTCGGGGAGGCGGTTTATCTTGTGCCGGAGGAGATGATACCTCTGGACGGAATCCGGATTGAAAGGCCCGGCCTGCAGATCGGTTTTGTAAAGAAGGACAGACTGCAGCCCTCCCACGCGCTGGCGCTGGCGCTGCGCCCGACGCAGGTGCGCAGAGTCTGTGAGTTGACGCTTGCGCAGGCGGCGGCCTATGTGCGGGGGGAGACCTTCGCCGTCGATCCTGCGATGAAGGGCTGGTATCTGCTGTCTGTGCAGGGATTTTCGCTGGGGTTTGGCAAGGCCGCGGGCGGGCAGATGAAGAATCATTATCCGAAGGGGCTGCGCAGGCCGTATATGTGAGGAAAAGGCGGGTCCGGACAAGGAAATATAATAACATACGTAATTTGAAGCACATTTATAGTAGACAGAGATGAAGGGAGAATGACAATGGCGGCAGAATGGCTGAAAACGGCGGTGTTTTATGAGATTTATCCACAGTCCTTTATGGACTCCAATGGGGATGGAATCGGAGATTTCAACGGAATCACGGAGAAGCTGGACTATATCAAGGAGCTCGGCTGCAACGCGATCTGGATGAATCCCTGCTTCGATTCGCCATTTAAGGACGCGGGCTACGACGTCCGGGATTATCGGAAGGTGGCCGAGCGATACGGCACGATCGAGGACTTACAGCGGCTCTTCGACGCGGCGCACGAGAGAGGGATACATATTCTGCTGGATCTGGTGCCGGGGCATACCTCGGAGGAGCACGCGTGGTTTCGCGAGAGCGGACGGGCGGAGAGAAATAGGTATTCCGACCGCTATATCTGGACGAACGGCTGGTTGGAGCGGCCGGAGGGAATCGGTTATATCGCCGGGGAGAGAGAGCGCAACGGCGTATACATCACGAATTTTTTCAAGTGTCAGCCGGCGCTGAACTACGGCTTCTTAAAGAGGACGGCGGACTGGCAGAAATCCATCGACGATCCGGCCTGTCTGGAGACGAGGGCGGCTGTGGCGGAGGTGATGCGCTATTGGCTGGGGCTGGGCTGCGACGGGTTCCGCGTGGACATGGCGGACTCCCTGGTGAAAAACGACGACGAGAAAAAGAGCGGCACCTGCGAGGTGTGGCGCGATATCATCGGGCAGGTAAAGCGGGATTATCCCGACGCAGTGCTGGTGTCCGAGTGGAACAATCCCGCTTCCGCCATCGGTATGGCCGGTTTTGACATGGATTTTTTCCTCGACTGGACGGGCAACGGATACAATCTGCTCATGCGCGATTATGACGACACGGGGAGGGACGACAGCTTTTTCAAGAAAGACAGCGAAAGAAGCATCACGGACTTTCTGGATGAGTACCTTCCGAAGTACGAGGCGATCGGGGGCCGGGGTTTCTACTGCCTGATCACGGGCAACCACGATACGATTCGCGCGGCTTATCATCTGGACGAGAGGGAACTGAAGCTGACCTACTCCTTCCTGCTTACCATGCCCGGTGTGCCATTCATCTATTACGGGGATGAGATCGGCATGAAATATCAGCTGTTACCGTCTAAGGAGGGTGGATATACCCGCACGGGCTCCCGGACGCCCATGCAGTGGGATGACAGCCCCAATCACGGCTTCTCGAAGGCGGAGCCGTCAGCGCTGTACCTGCCGACGGACAACGGGGCGGACGCCCCTACGGTGCAGGCGCAGCGGGAGAGGGCGGATTCGCTCTACCATACGGTGCGGGAGCTTCTGCGCATCCGGCGGGAGAACGGCGACTTTGCCGTCCACGATAATCTGCGGATTCTCGCGGCGAGCCGCGGAGAGCGCGGCTTTGCCTACGAGAGGGGCAGCCTGATCATGCTGTGCAATCCTTCGGGGCAGCCGGAAACTCTTGCGGTGGACGTATCCGGCGCGGAACAGATCTACGCTGTCGGCTCGTGCAGGCCGGAGGGCGGGGCGTGCGTGCTGGCCGCGCAGTCCTTCGTGATTTACGCGCGCAATGAGTGAAACTCGCAAAGCGTGTTTTAGCTCGTTTACCGCAAATAGGATCTTGTCAAAAAATCCCGGCTGGAATATACTAGATCTAGGGTCCTCTTTTTCGACAAAATACCCTAAATTGTGTTTGGGAGCGCTTATCTATGCTGTTTTCCAGTTTGGGATTTTTATTCCGGTTTCTGCCGGTCTTTATGGTCTTATATCTGATTGTTCCCGCCAGGTATCGCAATATCGTCTTATTGTTGGGGAGCCTTGTCTTCTACGGCGTGGGAGAACCGCATTTTGTTCTGCTGCTTGTCGTTTCCGTACTGATCAATTACGGCCTGAGCCATTATATGTTCTGGGAGCCGTCCTCCCCGCAGCAAAACCGCCGGGCGAAGGCGGCCAGAAGGCGCAGGGTGGCGCTTATTCTGTCTCTGGCCGTGGATTTCGGGCTGCTCTTTGTGTTCAAATACTGGGATTTCGCCGCCGGCGCCGTGAACGGCCTGGCGGGGCGGGAAGCCGTGCCGCTTCTTTCGCTGGCGCTTCCGGTGGGCATCAGCTTTTACACGTTTCAGATGGCTTCCTATCAGATTGACTGCTATCGCGGTACGCTGGACAAACCGGCTGACTTTGTGCCCTTTGCCACATATGTGTGCATGTTTCCGAAGCTGGTCTCAGGCCCTATTGCGCGCTATGGGGAGATGGCGGACAGGCTGCAGAGCCGCAGGGTGAATATCAGGAAGCTGGAGAACGGCCTGAAGCTCTTTGCGGCGGGCCTGGGACTCAAGGTGCTTCTGGCGGATCAGATCGGCACGCTCTGGAACACGATTATGTCCGCGGGGGCGGGAAACCTGCACGCGTCCGTGGCGTGGCTAGGCGCGGCGGCCTACTCCTTTCAGATTTATTTTGATTTCTGGGGCTATTCCGTGATGGCTATGGGACTTGGCAAGATGCTGGGCTTCCGGATCCCGCGCAACTTCGACAGCCCGTACGCCTCCCGGTCGCTCTCGGAATTCTGGCGCAGATGGCATATCACGCTGGGCAGCTGGTTTCGCGATTATGTGTACTTCCCTCTGGGCGGCAGCCGCAGGGGAAAGCTGAGGACGGTGTGCAATCTGCTTATTGTGTGGGCCTTCACCGGACTGTGGCACGGCGCGAACTGGAACTTCCTGCTGTGGGGGATGCTTTTTTTCGTGCTCCTGTCGGCGGAGAAGAGCGGCTACGGCAAATGGCTGGAGCGCTCGAAGGTATGGGGGCATCTCTACACGCTGTTTATCATACCGGTGACATGGGTGGTGTTCGCCGTCACGGACCTTGGACAGCTGGCGGCGTATCTCGGCAATATGTTCGGTGTGCACGGCGACGCGCCGTTGGTTGGCACACAGCAGCTGCTTCGCTATCTAAAAGAATATTGGATGTTATTGATTGCGTGCGCGGCTTTTGCGACGCCGTATCCGGCGAAGCTGTATGACAAGTATGCGAACAGGTGGTTTACGGTGGTTATCCTGCTTTTGCTTTTCTGGTTTTCGGTACACGAGATCCTGATCGGGGGCAACAATCCGTTTCTGTATCTGAAATTTTAGGGACTGAGGGATACACATGAAGAAAAAGAAGAAAAAAGAGGAAGATCTGGTGTGGATCTCGCCGGAGGAGATCGAAGCGGAGGGGAGAGGCCCGGCAAAGCAGCCTGAGGCGGAAGCTGGCGAGGCCAAGGAGACGAAAAAGGGACGGCGGTTTCGTCTGGTGTGGGAGGCGCTGTATAATTGCCCCTTTCTGCTGGCGCTGTGTTTCACCTGCATCGTGGCCTTTTTCTGCTCCGATGAGATCGGGATGCGGGCCATCGCGTCGGACACCGGGAAGCTGGTGAGCCGGGCGTCGGGCAGCAAGGTCGCTTCGAGCGCCGCACTGATCGGCGGATCGTCCGGGAGCGGGGAGGCGATTGTCAGCCGGCAGGAAGCTGGAAATGCTGCGGGCGCGGAGACAGACATGGAGACAGCGACGGTTGGCGAGACAGACATGGGAGCGGCGGCGGTTGGTGAGACAGGTGTGGAGGCAGCTGCGGCCGGTGAGACAGACCCGGAGACAGATGCGGACGGCGAGACAGACCCGGAGACAGATGCGGACGGCGAGAATCTCCGCGCGGAACAGCTGGAAAAAGCCGGAAAAAACACACAGGACAAAATGGAAAATGCAGGAACGCGCAAGGCAGAAAATGGCAATAATAAGACTATTGACAAACAGGAAAACGATAATAATAAATTGGAAAACGGCGAAAATACAGGGAAAACGCCAATAGGAACAACAAAATATGAATTTTATGATCCGATAGAGGTAAATTCTCCGTATTACTCTGATGCAGGAAAAATTGCATTGACGACCGAGTACCCTTATGTCAAAGAAAACACAAGTTATTTTAATGATGCCGCATTTTTGGGCGATTCCAGGACGCTGGGGATATCGGATTACGCGGGACTGGACGGAGCGGACTTTTACTGCGACAGCGGCATGATGATTTTCAAGCTGCTGGAGGAGGACGGCGTCACTTATCAGAAGACGGGAAAGAAGGAGAATCTCTCGCTTGTTCTGCAGGAGAAGCATTACGGCAAGATTTATATCATGCTCGGCATGAATGAGCTGGGATACGGAAACACGGCGATGTATCTGGACAAGTACCGCGAGGTGGTGGAGCGGATCAGAGAGTGGCAGCCGGACGCGATCATCTATATCATGGCGAATCTGCATGTCAGTGAAGCCAAGAATAATCCGGAGACAGAGTTTAACAATATCAATATCAATGACAAAAATGCCGCGGCGGCGTCTCTGGCGAACGGGACGGATATTTTCTATCTGGATGCGAATCCGCTGTTTACCGACGAGAACGGCTTCCTGAATGCGGAGCTGACGTTTGACGGCGTCCATCTGTACGCGCAGCACTATGACGTGTGGCGGGAGTTCCTGATGGAGCACGCGGTGGAGACAGAGGGAAATGGCGATGGAAGAGACGCGGCTGAATAAATATCTGGCGTCCTGCGGGATCTGTTCCAGGCGGGACGCGGACGGGCTGATCGAACAGGGACTTGTCACGGTCAACGGCGAGACCGCTTCGCCGGGCATGAAGGTCACGGAGCGGGATGAGATCTGTGTGCGCGGAAAAAAAGTGGGCGGCCGTGATAAAAAAGTGGTGCTTGCATATTATAAGCCTGTGGGGGTTGTCTGCACGGAGCGGGACGCCCACGCGGAGAAAACCGTCACCGAGGCGCTGGGCTATCCTGTCCGGGTCACCTATGCGGGACGCCTGGACAAGGATTCGGAGGGGTTACTTCTGATGACGAACGACGGCGATCTGATCGAGGCTATGATGCGCGGCGCGAACCGGCACGAGAAGGAATATGTCGTCAGAGTGTGGGAGACATGGAGCGAGGAGGCTCTGGACAGACTGCGGGCGGGCGTGTATCTGGAGGAGCTGGGCGTTTCCGCACGGCCCTGCGAGATTGAGCGCATCGGCCCCAAGACGGTGCGCATGGTGCTGACACAAGGGCTGAACAGGCAGATTCGCCGCATGTGCAGGACGCAGGGCTATCATGTCGCGTCACTGAAAAGAACACGTGTTATTAATATAGAGCTTGGGAAGCTGCGGCCGGGAGAGTACAGGGAGCTCTCAGCGGGCGAGATGAGGAGCCTGTATGAGATCTGTGGGCTTACGGCGGAAAAATAGAATGGCAGGTATTGGGAGATGGCAGAGAGAGAAATCGACAGGATGAAGGAGCTGATCCCGCTCCTGCGCAGGGCGTCCGAAGCGTACTATGCGCAGGATCAGGAGATTATGAGCAATTATGAATATGACAGCCTGTATGACGAGTTGGTCGCTCTGGAAGAAAAAACAGGTGTTACCCTCGCGGACAGCCCGACGGGCAGCGTCGGTTACGAGGCTGTGGAGGAACTGCCGAAGGATCGGCACGAGCAGCCCATGCTGTCCCTGGCGAAGACGAAGAGCAGAGAGGAGCTGCGCGAGTGGCTGAACGGCAGGGAGGCGCTGCTGTCCTGGAAGCTGGACGGTCTGACCGTGGTGCTCCATTACGCGGAAGGCAGGTTGGTGAAGGCCGTCACGAGAGGAAACGGCGAAGTGGGCGAGGTTGTCACCAACAACGCCCGGGTGTTTAAGAATATTCCGCTGGCGATTCCCTATCGCGGAGAGCTGACTGTGCGCGGGGAGGCGGTCATCAGCTACAGCGATTTCGAGAGGATCAACGGGCAGATTGAGGACGTCGAGGCGAAGTACAAGAATCCGCGCAATCTGTGCAGCGGTTCCGTTCGGCAGCTCAACAACGAGATCACGGCGGCGCGCAGCGTCAATTTCTACGCCTACAGTCTGGTGAAGGCGGAAGGGATGGATTTTGCCAATTCCAGGGCAAAGCAGTTCGCGTTTATGGCCGACATGGGATTTGACGTGGTGGAGTACAGGCTGGTGAATCCCGATACCATTATGGATGCGATCGGCTATTTTGAGCGAAAGATACAGACCTATGACATTCCGTCGGACGGCCTGGTGCTGCTCTACGAGGACATTGCCTATGGGGATACGCTCGGCAGGACGGCGAAATTTCCGCGGGATTCCATCGCCTTCAAGTGGGCGGACGAGCTGCGGGAGACGGTGCTCAGGGAGATGGAGTGGAGCGCAAGCCGCACAGGACTGATCAATCCCGTGGCGATCTTCGAGCCGGTGGAGCTGGAGGGCACTACGGTAAGCCGCGCTTCGGTGCACAATATCAGCATTGTGCGGGGGCTGAAACTGGGAATCGGCGATCATATCACGGTCTATAAGGCCAATATGATCATTCCGCAGATCGCGGAGAATCTGACGAAGAGCGATACGCTGGAGATTCCGAGGGTCTGTCCTGTGTGCGGACAGCCCACGGAGATCAGGCAGACGAACGATGTGCAGGCGCTGTACTGCAATAACCCCGCCTGCGACGCGAAGAAGATCAAGTCCTTTACGCTCTTCGTGAGCCGGGACGCCATGAATGTGGACGGCCTGTCGGAGTCCACGCTGGAGAAATTCCTCGCCAGGGGATTCCTGCACGAGTTCGCCGATATCTTCCGGCTTGACCGGTACGAGCGGGAGATCGTACAGATGGAAGGTTTCGGGGAAAAATCTTATCAGAACCTGATCCAGAGCATCGAGAAGGCCAGGGACACCACGCTGCCAAGGCTGATCTACGGTCTGGGTATAGAGAACATCGGCGTGGCGAACGCCAAGATACTGTGCAGACATTTTGATTTTTCTCTGGAGGCGATCCGTGAGGCGTCCGTGGAGGAGCTGAGCGACATAGACGGGGTCGGCGAAGTGATCGCCGCGGGGATTCACGCCTATTTCCGGAATGAGGAGCGCATGGCCGGGCTGAACCATCTGCTGGGGGAAGTGCGCATAGCGCGGGAGGCGGTGGATGAGCACGCGCAGACGCTGGCCGATATGAGTTTCGTCATCACGGGGAGTCTGGAGCATTACGAGAACCGCAACGCACTGCGGGATGAGATAGAGGCGAGGGGCGGCAAGGTGACGGGCAGCGTCACGGGCAAAACTACCTGCCTGATCAACAATGATCTGGCCTCGCAGTCCGCCAAGAACAAGAAAGCGAAGGAGCTCGGCGTTCCCATCGTGTCCGAGGAGGCATTTATGGAAGAATACCTCCAGATTTCATGATTGGACGCGGAACCACATAAAACCCTGTGTTTCCTTAGATTGTGCGTATGTCGTAGGGCGTCGTCTGGTAGACGTAATAGTTGAGCCAGTTGGAATACAGGAGCTGTCCGGTGGAGCGCCAGTTGACGGTCGGCGGATTCTCCGGATTGTCGTCGGGGAAATAGTTCACGGGTACGGAGGGGTTCATCCCCTTGCCGAGATCCCGGAAATATTCCTGCGCCAGCGTGTCAGAATCGTACTCGGGGTGGCAGGTGACGAAGAAATGGCGGCTGTCGGTGGTCTTGACGATGGTGACGCCGGCTTCGTCGGAGTCGGCGATCAGCTCCAGCTCCGGCACGGAGGCGATCTTTTCCTCGGAGATGCCCATAGCGCGTGACTGGGGCGCGTAGAAGATATCGTCGAAGCCTCTGAACAGAGGGGAGCTCTTCTTCAGAATCCTGTGGGAGTAGACGCCGGACAGCTTCCTGTCCATGTCGTAGCGCTCCAGGCCGTACAGGTAGTACAGACCCGCGAATGCGCCCCAGCACAGGTGCATGGTACAGTGCACGTGGGTTTTGCCCCACTCCATGATCTCACAGAGCTCGTTCCAGTAGGCCACGTCCTCGAATTTCACGTAGTCCAGGGGAGCGCCGGTGATGATCATGCCGTCGTATTTGGCGTCCCGCACCTGATCGAAGGTCGTGTAGAAGGATTCCATGTGGCTGGCGTCGACGTGCTGCGGCGTGTAGCTGGCCGTCTGCAGAAATTCCACGTTGACCTGCAGGGGCGTGTTGGACAGCTTGCGCAGAAGCTGCGTCTCCGTGACGATCTTGGTGGGCATCAGATTTAGAATCAGTACGTTCAGAGGACGAATGTCCTGATGCATGGCGCGGTACTCGGTCATGACAAATATGTTTTCGTTCTCCAGCGTGGCGGTTGCCGGCAGAGAATCAGGGATTTTGATAGGCATATGAATTCCTCGACTTTCCGGCGCGCGGAATCGGAAAATGACAGTGTGCGCCGCCGATTACAATGATAATACATTACCATAAAAAATGTTTCGTTGCAATATTTGCACATTTGCAAAAAATGGTATATAATCTAATAGGCTTATAAGCACGGGCACAACAGAGGGGGCTGTGATATGGAGACTGCATATCAGAAAGTAAAAGTACATAACGAGCTGGAATGGTGTCAGGTGACGGATATCGCCACGAAGGAAAAGATCGAGAAGGTGCTGCTCAAGAACAGGGTTTCCTACTTTGTGAAATGGGAAAAGCCAAAGTTCTTCTCCAATGAGAAATTCGGCACCTGCATTTTCTGTGTGAATCAGCTGCAGAAGGAGACGGCGGAGGAAGCGATTCAGGAGCTGGCGGAGGAAGTGAAAGGCAAGATCAAGTTCATCAACCGCAAGGTGGAGCATACTTTTTATTAAAAACGCGCGTTATGTGCATAGAGAATATCTGACGAATCAGAAAGCAGATGCGGGGATTCCTGCATCTGCTTTTTCGCGTTAAGGCTTCTTTGCGGCGCCGCGCGTTCTACGCCTCTTTTTTCAGATTCTTCTGGGCGGTGGAGAGCATCAGCTTGATGCGGTTGAGCTGGTTGACCTCGCTGGCGCCGGGATCGTAGTCGATGGCGACGATGTTGGAGAGCGGGAACCGCATGCGCAGCTCTTTGATGACGCCCTTGCCGACCACATGGTTCGGCAGGCACGCGAAAGGCTGCGTGCAGACAATATTGTTGACGCCGCTGTGGATCAGTTCCACCATCTCGCCGGTCAAGAACCACCCTTCGCCGGTCTGGTTGCCGATGCTCACGATCGGCTCCGCGAACTCCACGATCCGGTAGATGCTCACCGGCGGCGTGAAGTGGCGGCTCTTCTCAAAAGCCGAGACGGCGCAGGAACGCATTTTCTCGAGCGCCCAGATTCCCGCGCGGGAGACGAGGGCCGCCTTGCGGGAGGTACCCAGAGAATCTGCCTTGTAAATCTGGTTGTAGAAACAGTAGAGCATGAAGTCCAGCAGGTCGGGCACGACGGCCTCGGCGCCCTCGGCTTCCAGCAGTTCCACCAGATGATTGTTCGCGGCGGGAGCGAATTTGACCAGAATCTCCCCCACAATGCCGACGCGCGGCTTGCGCATGTCCTCATGGACAGGGATCTCGTCAAACTCTCTGATGATGTCGCGGCACATTTTCCGGAATGTCAGATAGTTCATGTGTCTGCCCGAGACAAACGCGCGGCATTTCTCGACCCATTTCCTGTGCAGGGCGTCCACGCTGCCGGGCTCTTTCTCATAAGGGCGCATACGGTAGACGCAGCGCATGAAAATATCGCCGAAGAGAGCGCTGTAGGCGGCTCGCAGGAGCAGTTCCGCGTTCAGATGGAAGCCGGGGTTCGTCTCGATGCCGGCCAGGTTCAGCGAGATGACCGGTATCTGCGACATGCCGGCCTTCTCCAGCGCGCGCCGGATGAAGCCCACATAGTTGGTGGCGCGGCAGCCGCCGCCCGTCTGCGTCATAATCAGGGCGACCTTGTTCAGGTCGTATTTGCCGGAGAGCAGGGCGTCCATAATCTGCCCCACGACCATGAGAGAAGGATAACAGGCGTCATTGTTGACGTATTTTAACCCCACGTCCACGGCGTGTCGGTTGTCGTTGGAGAGCACTTCGAAGTGATAGCCGCAGGCTTCGAAGCCCGCCTGCATGATCTCGAAGTGGATCGGCGACATCTGCGGGCAGAGGATCGTGTAATCCTTGCGCATCTCTTCCGTAAAAGCCACTTTCTCGATGGCGCTGGAGCGGATCACGCGCTGTTTCTTCTTCTGCTCCCGCACCTTGATGGCGGAGAGCAGAGAGCGGATGCGGATCCTGGCCGCGCCCAGATTGTTGACCTCGTCGATTTTTAAACAGGTATAGATCTTGTCGGAGCCGGACAGGATGTCGTTTACCTGATCCGTCGTGACGGCATCCAGACCGCAGCCGAAGGAGTTGAGCTGGATCAGATCCAGATCATCCCGGGTTTTCACATAGCTTGCCGCCGCGTACAGCCGGGAGTGGTACATCCACTGGTCGGACACGATGAGCGGCCGCTCCGGCTTGGCCAGATGGGAGACGGAGTCCTCCGTCAGCACGGCGATATTGTAGGAGTTGATCAGCTCCGGGATGCCGTGGTTAATCTCGGGATCGATGTGATAGGGCCTTCCCGCGAGCACGATGCCGCGCACATGGTTTTCCTCCATGTAGCGCAGAACCTCCTCGCCCTTGTCGCGCATATCCTGTCTTGCGCGCGCCTGCTCTTCCCAGGCTTCCCTGGCGGCCTCCATGACCTCCGTGACGGGCAGACCGTTAAACTCCCTGACGAGAGCGGAGGTGACGGTCTTCAGATCGCGGAAGGACATAAAGGGATTGCGGAATACGACCTCGCCGCGGCCGATCTCCTCCACGTTGTTTTTGATATTCTCTGAGTAAGAGGTGACGATGGGGCAGTTGTAGTGGTTGTTGGCCTCGTGGAACTCGTCACGCTCGTAGAACAGGGCCGGGTAGAAGATGAAATCCACTTTCTGGCTGATGAGCCAGGCGATATGCCCGTGTACCAGCTTCGCGGGATAGCATTCCGATTCGCTGGGGATGGATTCGATGCCGAGCTCATAGATCCTGCGGTTGGAGCTGGGGGACAACACAACCCGGTAGCCCAGCTTCGTGAAGAAGGTGAACCAGAAAGGATAATTTTCATACATATTCAGCGCTCTCGGGATACCCACCGTGCCGCGGTAAGCCTTGTCCGGAGACAGGGGCTCATAGTAGGAAAAGAGCCTTTTCAGCTTGTAGTCGTAGAGATTCGGCACGCCGTTCTTGTTTTTGGTCCTGCCGAGCCCGCGCTCGCAGCGGTTGCCGGAGATATATTGACGGCCGCCCGTAAAGCGGTTGATGGTGAGGCGGCAGCTGTTGGTACAGCCCTTGCACTTCGCCATGCTTGTCTCGAACTGCAGATTCGTGATCTGATCGAGATTGAGCATCGTGGAGGCCGCGCCGGCCGTCTCTCCCGACGTGTAGCGCTCTCTGGCGATGAGGGCCGCGCCGAACGCGCCCATAATGCCGGCGATATCGGGGCGGATCGCCTCGCAGCCCGCAATCTTCTCGAAGCTTCTGAGAACGGCGTCATTGTAGAAGGTGCCGCCCTGTACCACGATGTTTCTGCCCAGCTCCGAGGCGTCGGACACCTTGATGACCTTGAACAGGGCGTTCTTGATGACGGAGTAGGCCAGCCCGGCGGAGATATCCGGGACGGAGGCGCCTTCCTTCTGCGCCTGCTTCACCTTGGAATTCATAAACACCGTGCAGCGCGTGCCGAGGTCGATGGGATGCTCGGCGAAAAGGGCGGCCCTGGCGAAGTCCTCCACGCTGTAATTCAGGGATTTCGCGAAAGTTTCTATGAAGGAGCCGCAGCCCGAGGAGCAAGCCTCGTTGAGCTGTACGCTGTCCACCGTCTGATTTTTGATCTTGATGCATTTCATGTCCTGCCCGCCGATGTCGAGGATGCAGTCCACCTCCGGATCGAAGAACGCGGCCGCGTAGTAGTGCGCCACGGTCTCCACCTCGCCGTCGTCCAGGAGAAAAGCGGCCTTCATCAGCGCCTCGCCGTAACCTGTGGAGCAGGAGCGCACGATGCGGACGTCCGCGGGAAGCAGGGAATAAATTTCCTTGATGGATCGGATCGCCGTCTTCAGCGGGCTGCCGTCGTTGCTGCTGTAGAAGGAGTAGAGCAGAGAGCCGTCCTCACCCACCAGAGCGACCTTCGTGGTGGTGGAGCCGGCGTCGATGCCGAGGAAGCAGTCGCCGTGATAGGAGGCGAGATCCGCCGTGCTGACGCGGTGGGCGCTGTGTCTGCCGCAGAAGGCGTCGTAGTCTTCCTTAGAGGCAAACAGCGGCTCCATGCGCTCCACCTCAAATTCCATTTTGATATCGGAGGAGAGTTTCCCCACCATTTCTTCCATTGTATAGGAAGTCTCTTCTTTGGCGTTCAGCGCGGAGCCGATGGCCGCAAACAGGTGAGAGTTCTCGGCGTCTATGATGTGCGCGTCGTCCAGCTTCAGCGTGCGGATAAAAGCCTGCTTTAACTCGGGCAGGAAATGGAGCGGCCCGCCTAAGAAGGCCACGTGGCCGCGGATCGGTTTGCCGCAGGCCAGCCCGCTGATCGTCTGGTTGACGACGGCCTGAAAGATGGAGGCGGACAGATCTTCCTTGGTCGCGCCCTCGTTGATGAGGGGCTGTATGTCCGACTTGGCGAACACGCCGCACCTGGCAGCGATCGTGTACAGAGAATGGTAATTTCTGGCATATTCGTTCAGCCCCGCCGCGTCGGTCTGCAGCAGGGAGGCCATCTGGTCGATGAAAGAGCCCGTGCCGCCCGCGCAGATGCCGTTCATGCGCTGTTCCACATTGCCGCCCTCGAAGTAGATGATCTTGGCGTCCTCGCCGCCCAGCTCGATGGCCACGTCCGTGGAGGGCGCGAATGTCTGCAGGGAAGTGGAGACCGCGATGACCTCCTGCACAAAGGGAACCCCCAGGTGGTTGGCCAGCGTCAGGCCGCCCGAGCCCGTGATCATCGGATGGACCGTCACATTGCCCAGCTTGTCATAGGCCTTCCGCAGAAGGTCGGACAGCGTCTCGCGTATATTGGCAAAATGTCTCTGGTAATCGGCAAAGAGCACCTGGAGCCTCCGGTCCAGCACGGCGATCTTCACGGTCGTGGAACCGATATCAATTCCAAGCGTATACTGCATTTCACTCATCTCAGCTATCACTCTCCGTTTTATACAAATCCATGAAAAAGTATTATCCTGACGGACCTAGACATTATACGACACGATTTTGCAAAAAGCAATCGGCTAATTGCTGGAAAGACGGCCGGTATTTATTAAATTTTTATGACTTTCCGTTTTTGAGATCGGGCGGCGTTTACATTTAAAAAAAGGAATGTTAAAATGTATTCAGTCTGGCAGGGGAAAATACATTGCCGCGGCGAGGAGAATGAAAAATGAGCCCTTTTGAACGCAAGTTTGGCAAATATGCGATCAGGAATCTGTCTTTTGTGCTGGTGCTGTGTTATGCGGTGGGATATCTGCTGCAGATGTTCGATCGGAGCAACACGCTGATCCTGTACCTGACGCTGGATCCCTACGCGATCCTGCACGGCCAGGTCTGGCGGCTGTTTACCTGGATCCTGATTCCGCCGTCCTCCGGCAACATCTTCTTCACATTGATCATGCTGTATTTCTACTGCTCTATCGGCACGACGTTAGAGAGGACCTGGGGAACTTACCGGTACAATGTCTATCTCTTCCAGGGCATGCTCTTCACAATCGCGGGCAGCTTCCTGCTTATGGGCTATCACTATCTCTTCCACGGGGACAGTCTGGCGGCGATGGGTGCGGCGGGAGCGCAGACCTATTTCCTGTACGCCAGTCTGTATTTCAGTACTTACTATATCAATATGTCAATTTTCCTGGCCTTTGCGGCGACCTTCCCGGATGTGCAGGTGCTTCTCATGTTCATCATTCCGATCAAGGTCAAGTGGCTTGGCGTGATTTACGGCGTGATCCTGCTGTTCGAGTTCCTGCAGACGGGAGTGGACGGCAAGTTCGCCATCGCCGCGTCGCTCTTAAACTTTGCGGTATTCTTCTTCACATCGCGCAATATGATGCATCTGAATCCGAAGCAGATACACCGCAGGCAGGAGTTCAAGCGGGATGTGCGCAAAAACACGGGCATCACGAAGCACAAGTGCGCCATCTGCGGCAGAACCGAGGTGGACAGTCCGAACCTGCAGTTCCGATTCTGTTCCAAGTGCGACGGCAACTACGAGTACTGTGAGGAACATCTGTACACGCACACGCATGTGAAGAGAGGTTAACGACTTATGGACAGGGAGATCCTTTTTGCGAGGACGCTGGAGCAGGTGAAAAGCACTGCCAAAGCGCAGGGAAACTGTATTTCCGAAAAACAGGTGAAGGAGGCTTTCACGCCGCTTGCCCTGAGCGAAGAGCAGATGAAGCTGGTGTACGATTACCTGCATAAGAGCAGGATCGGCGTCGGGGAGCCGGTGGATCCCGACGAGTTTCTGGAGGATGAGGAACGGGATTATCTGGCGATCTATATGGAGGAGCTTCGCGCGCTGCCGGAGCTTACGCCCGGTGAGAGAGAGGCCGTCACGCTCTCGGCAATGGCGGGGGACGCGGACGCGCAGCACAGACTGGCGCAGGCTTATCTGCCGCAGGTGGCGGAGATCGCCAAGCTCTATACCGGACAGGGCGTCTGCCTGGAAGATCTGATCGGCGAGGGCAATGTGGCGGTGGCGGCGGGCGTAACCATGCTGGGCGCGATGGAACATGCCGCGGAGGCGGAAGGAATGCTGGGCAAGCTGATCATGGACGCGATGGAGGAGTACATTGCCGAGAATGCGGACGAGAGCAGCAAGGGCGAGAAGGTTGCCGACAAGGTCAACAAGGTGGCGGACGCCGCCAGAGAGTTGGCTGAGGAGCTGCGCAGGAAGGTGACGGTGGAGGAATTGATGGCGGAGTATGGCCTGAGCCGCAGGGCGATCGAGGACGCCGTCCGCCTGAGCGGCGGCAAGATCGAGGATCTGGCGGCCGGCACGACAGGCTGAAGACAGATAGCGGGGAGAGAGAACTATGGCGGCGACCACCGAGAGGCAGAACGACGATTTCAAATATTATATGCAGGATACCGGCACGCTGTATCTGGGCGCGAAATTCAGCTATGCGGAGATCCTCGCGCACGAGGCGGTCAACTTTAAGTACAAGAGTATTGTCGAGCACTATATCATGAAGGATACCGACCCGGAGACGACGCTGGAGAGCCAGCTGTACTATATGACGCCGGATCAGTTTTCCTATAAGACTTACAGGCAGCTCAGGGCGAGGGTCAGGGTGTGCGTCCTGAAGCCGCGCAGACGGCTGTTCGGAGGCGTGAAGACAGAGTACGTCTCCGAAGTGCTCAGATTGGAGGAGCTGGTGGATATGAACCTGGCGCAGAAGAAGAAATGCGGCATGGTCGTGCAGGAACTGCTGCTGTCCAAGCTTGCGCTGATGGCCTTCAGCGTGTAATGTGTAGAAAAATGTAGAAAAGCGCGATAAATGACAGCGGCATTTGATAAAAGGGTATTGCTTATCGCAGAAATATCTGATAGACTGACATTGTCAGACAAAAATGATGAAAAAATGACAGTAAAATTCCCTTTTTACACCTGAGCAGACAGAGACGGTACTTTTTCGTCTCTGTCTGTTCTTTTGCGCGCGTGTCGTGACCTTTTGCGCGCTTTGGCTTTACTAAGCTTTTGAAAGAGTGGTATAATAAACTCCAGAATTTGTCTGCCGCAGTCCGTGGTTTTGCGCGCGGCGAGGCATGCGGAGTAAAAAGCGGACTTATGAAAGGAGATCGACAGCGATGGAGATAGAACAGCTGCAGGCATATACGGTGTTGGAGAAGAGGCAGATCAAGGACATTCACTCGATGGGCTATCTGCTGCGGCACAACAGGACGGGGGCGAGAATTGCGCTTCTGTCGAACGACGACGAGAACAAAGTGTTCTATATCGGTTTCCGCACGCCGCCGGAGGACAGCACCGGCGTGGCGCATATCGTGGAGCACACGGTTCTGTGCGGCTCCGATAAATTTCCGGTGAAGGATCCCTTTATCGAGCTGGCCAAGGGTTCCCTCAACACATTTCTGAACGCGATGACTTATCCGGACAAGACGGTGTATCCGGTCGCGAGCTGCAACGACAAGGATTTTCAGAATCTGATGGACGTCTATCTGGACGCGGTGTTTCATCCGAATATCTATCACGAGGAGAAAATTTTCAGACAGGAGGGCTGGCACTACGAGATGGAGGACGCGTCGGATGATTTGACGATCAACGGTGTCGTCTACAGCGAGATGAAGGGCGCGTACTCGTCGCCCGATGACGTATTGTGGAGAGAGATCATGAATTCCCTCTATCCCGACACGGCGTACTCGGTGGAGTCGGGCGGGGATCCCGACGTGATTCCGCAGCTTACCTATGAGGACTTTCTCGCGTTTCACGGGAAGTATTATCATCCCTCCAACAGCTATATCTATCTGTATGGGGATATGGATATGGCGGAGAAACTCAAGTGGATCGACGAGGAGTATCTGTCGAAATATGACGCGCTTACAGTGGACTCCGCACTCGCCACACAGGCGCCTTTTACCAAAACCGCCCGTGTGGAGCGGGAGTATCCGGTCATGGAGAGCGAGTCGGAGCGGGATAATACCTATCTGGCGTACAACTTTGCCTTCGGCGTGCAGCCGGACAGGCAGTTCTGCTACGGCTTCGCGACGCTGGCCGACATTCTGTGCATGATGCCCGGCGCGCCGGTGAAGCAGGCGCTTCTGGATGCTGGGATCGGTACGGACATCAGCTGCGTGTACGATACGGGCGTCAAACAGCCCTATCTCTCCATCGTCGCGAAGAATGCCAACGCAGAGGACTGCGAAGAGTTTGTCCGCGTCATTGAGGGAACCCTGTCGAAACTCGTCGGAGAAGGACTGGACAAAAAGGCGCTCCGCGCGAATCTCAACAACAGCGAGTTCCGGTATCGGGAGGCGGACTTCGGAACGCGTCCGAAGGGACTGATCTATGGCCTGAATATGCTGGAGACATGGCTCTACGACGACGCGGCACCCTTTGCGAATATCGAACTTCTGGACGTCTACCGGGAGCTGAAACAGGCGGTGGATACGTCCTACTATGAAGAACTGATCGAAAAATCTCTGCTCGGCA
The DNA here is from genome assembly GCA_947586255.1 of uncultured Lachnospiraceae bacterium. Classification (GTDB taxonomy): domain Bacteria; phylum Bacillota; class Clostridia; order Lachnospirales; family Lachnospiraceae; genus UBA3282. Next base: position 18,017 of record CANPXP010000008.1, read on the forward strand.
ATCCCCACAGGAGCGTGGTGGTGATCAGGCCGGTGAGAGGGCTGACAGGCGTCAGGGAGAAGAGACTGGCGCAGGAACTGGCGGCGAAGAAGGCTTCTATGAGCGCGGAGGAGATCGACCGCGTCGTGGAGGAGACGAAGGCGCTTAGGCACTATCAGGAGGCGGAAGACCGCCCGGAGGATCTCGAGAAGATTCCGCTTCTGTCCAGGGCCGATATGAAGCGGGAGGCCGCGCCCTACTATAACGAAGAGAAGAAGGTGGGGGACACGGTTTTCCTCTATCACGACATTTATACGAACGGTATCGGGTATCTGCGCTTCCTGTTTGACTTGAGACAGGTGCCGGAGGAACTTTTTCCCTATGTCGGACTGTTGAAGCTGATGATCGGTCTGGTGAGCACGGAGCATTACAGTTACAGCGAACTGTACAATGAGATCAATCTGCAGACCGGAGGCATCGCGCCGGCAGTCAACACCTACACGGACGCACGGGATCTGTCGAAGTACAAGGCGACCTTCGATCTGAAGGTGAAGGTCCTGTACGGTAATCTGCCGCAGGCGTTCGCGCTGGCGCGGGAGATTCTGACCGGTTCCGACTATACGGATGCGAAGCGGCTGTATGAGCTGATCGCGGAGGGACGCTCCTGTATGCAGGCGGATATGACCTCCGCGGGACACACGCTGGCGGCCGGCCGTGCGCTGTCTTACCTGTCGAAGCCGGCCGCGCTACTGGAGCATATCAACGGCATTCCTTTTTACCGTCTGCTGGAAAGCCTGGAACAGGGCTTTGAGGAGAGAAAAGAGGAAGTGGCGAAGAATCTTGACAGAGTCGTGCGCTGTATTTTTCGGCCGGAGAATCTGATGGTGGACTACACGGCGGAGCGGGAGGGGCTCGCCGGCGTGGAGACGCTCATCGCGGATTTCAAGAAGTCCCTGTACACGGATCCGGTGAGCGGAACAGGGTATGTCCCGCAGCCTGAGAGAAAGAATGAGGGCTTTATGACGTCGGCGCAGATCCAGTATGTGTGCCGTGCGGGCAATTTCGAGAAGAAGGGGCTCAGGTACACCGGCGCGCTGCGGGTGCTGCGGGTGCTCATGGGCTACGACTATCTCTGGACGCAGGTGCGCGTGAAGGGCGGCGCCTACGGCTGTATGTGCAGCTTCGGCAGGTCGGGGGACAGCTACTTCGTCTCCTACCGGGATCCGAACCTGAAGAATACGATCGACGTGTATGAGAAGGCGGCGGACTACATCGCTCATTTCGAGGCGGATGAGCGGACGATGACGCAGTATGTCATCGGCGCGGTGAGCGAGACGGATATGCCGATGACACCGGCGATGAAGGGAATCTACTCTCTGACCGGTTATCTGACCCATTACGCATACGAGGAAGTGCAGAGGGACAGGGAGGAAATGCTCGCCGCGGATGCGGACGTGATCAGAGGTCTGGCGAAGTATATCGAGGCCTTCATGGATGACGGCTGCCTGTGCGTGGTCGGCAATGAAGAAAATATCAAGACGAACAGCGGCTTGTTTGAGAATACGGACCATCTTTTTCACTGATCTGTGCAACCTTTCGCCGTGACCGGAGGTATTCCTCATAAAAGGGAACCTGCAAAGCATCGGCGGCTGCAAAGCGCCTGCTTATGGCAGGGTGAAATTTGCACAGTGATACAAGGGAGGAAAAGTTATGAAAAGGATGTTGCAGAAGAGACAGAGAAAACAGACGTCGCTGTGTCTGGCGGTGGCGCTTGCGGCGGTTCTGCTGGCGGGCTGCGGCGGCGCGGGCAAGTATGAGTCGGCGGCGGGTATGGCCGTGGCGGATGATGTGGCGCTGGACACTGCCGCCTATGCGGGCGCGGATTACGGCCTGTACGACAACGGGGCGTATGTGGCGGAGGCGCCTGCCGCGGCGGCCGAGACAACAACAGAGAATTATGCGGAGGGCGGTTCGGACCCCGCAGCGCCGAATGGCGACGCGCAGCTCTCCGAAGAGAGCGCACAGACGTCGGCGCGCAAGCTGATCAGGACAGCGGATCTGTACACGGAGACGGAGCAGTATGATGAGCTGCTGGCCGATCTGGAAGCGCAGATCGCAGCGCTGGGCGGCTATGTGGAGTACCGCTATCAGTATAACGGCAATCAGTACGATGATCCGGAGTTTCAGCGCAGGAGCTGTAATCTGACGGTGCGCATCCCGGCGGACAGGCTGGATGAGTTCATCGGCAGAGTGGGCGAGGCCTCCAACATTGTCAACAAGGAGGAGCGTGTGGAGGACGTGACTCTGCGGTATGTGGACATGGAGAGCCACAGGAATTCGCTTCGGGTAGAGCAGGAGCGCCTGACGGAGCTTCTCGCGCAGGCGGAGACGGTGGAGGATCTGATCACCATAGAGTCAAGACTCTCCGAGGTGCGCTACGAGCTGGAGAGCATGGAATCCCAGCTGCGCACGCTGCAGAACCAGGTTAGCTACAGCACGGTCAATCTGAACGTGCAGGAGGTGAAGCGGCTGACGCCCACGCAGGAGAAGGGCATCTGGGGCAGAATTAAGCAGGGACTCTCGGACAATCTCTACAATCTCGGCGTGGATCTGCAGAACGGCTTCGTGGGCTTTGTCGTCAATCTGCCCTATATCTTCTGCTGGCTGATTGTGATCGCGGTTCTGCTCTTCGTGCTGGGAGCGGTGAGAAAGCTGTACCGGAAGCGCCACCCGGAAAAAGGGGCGAAGCGGTTTTTCAGACGCCGGGCGAAGAAGGCGGAGGATGCCGCCGACGTTGCGGACAGAAAAGAGGAATAGACGGAAAGGATATTTATGGAGAAAGCAGCATACAAGGCGGGCTTTGCCACGCTGATCGGAAGGCCCAATGTGGGCAAATCGACGCTGATGAATGCGCTGATCGGACAGAAAATCGCGATCACATCGAACCGGCCGCAGACGACCAGGAACCGGATCAGGACGATTTATACCTCGGAGGAGGGACAGATCGTTTTTCTGGACACGCCGGGAATCCATAAGGCGAAAAACAAGCTGGGCGATTATATGGTGAACGTGGCGGAGCGGACCATGTCCGAGGTAGATGTGATCGCGTGGCTGGTGGAGCCGACGGACTATATCGGCGCGGGCGAGCGGCACATCATCGAGCAACTGAAGAAGACCACTGCGCCGGTGATTCTCGTCATCAACAAGATTGACACCGTGAGGAAGGACCTGCTGCTGACCTACATCGACGTCTACAGAAAACAGTATGATTTCGCGGAGATCGTTCCGGTCTCCGCGCTGAAGAGAGACGGGCTGGAGACGTTACTGGCCTGCATCATGAAATATCTGCCTTACGGGGAGCCGTTCTACGACGAGGATACGGTGACGGATCAGCCCATGCGCCAGATCGCGGCGGAACTGATCCGCGAGAAGGCGTTAAAGTGCCTGGAGGAGGAGGTGCCCCACGGCATTGCCGTGACGATCGAGTCGATGAAGGAGAGGCGGCGCATCGTCGATATCGAGGCGACCATCATCTGCGAGCGGGAATCCCACAAGGGAATCATCATCGGCAAACAGGGCGCCATGCTCAAGAAGATCGGCTCCCTGGCGCGGCCGGAGATAGAGGATCTGGTGGAAAAACAGGTCAATCTGAAGCTCTGGGTCAAGGTGAAGAAGGACTGGCGGGACAGCGATTATCTGCTGAAAAATTTCGGCTATGACCCGCGGGAGACAGAATAGAAAAAGGCAAATCTGCGAACCCTAATCACTAGTTAAGGAGAGAGGATCAGGGGCGTAAGATGAATGAGATAAATTACTGGGACAGATTTATGATGACAGGAAAAATCGACGATTTTCTGGCATACAAAAACGCGGCCGAGCAGGAGCGGACACAGCGTCCGCAGGAGCGGGGAGAATCGGCACAACATGCGGGAGAGCGCTCTCATGCAGGAGTTTACACAGATTACGGGAATGGTTTTAAAGGCTGAACCGATCGGCGAGTACGACAGAAGAGTCGTGATACTGACGACGGAGATGGGGAAGATCTCGGCCTTTGCGCGGGGGGCGCGCAGACAGGGCAGCAGGCTGCTGGCGGCCACCAACCCGTTTTCCTTCGGCGAGTTCAAAATGTATGCCGGCAGAAATTCCTATACCGTCACGGATGCCGCGATCAGCAATTACTTCGAGGGTTTCCGCGAGGATTTCGAGGGCGCCTGCTACGGGATGTATTTTCTGGAAGTGATGGACTACTACACCAGGGAGAACAATGACGAGAAGGAGATGCTGAAGCTGCTCTATCAGTCTCTGCGGGCGCTTCTGCACGACGGGATACCGAACCGGCTGGTGCGCTACATATTCGAGATGAAAGCGATGATACTGAACGGCGAATTTCCGGGGATGCCCGCGGAGGGAGACTGGGAGGAATCCACTGCCTACGCGGTTTCTTATATTATGGACGCGGGTATTGAAAAGCTGTATACGTTTACCGTGACGCCGAAGGTGCTGGCGCAGCTTGGGCAGATCGCGGACGATTACCGGAGGCGATACACGGACCGACCGTTTAAAAGTCTTGAAATTGTGGATAATCTTTAATATAATGGAATGCGGTATGTGAGCGAATCAGAATGGACCGGAGGAAAAAGACATGCGAAAAGGAAAAGCGGCTCTGCTGATTCTTGCGGTATTCCTCGGACTTGCCGGCTGCGGAAACGGGGAGGCGCGGGAGGTGTCCTCCATCTCGATCGGCAAGGACGGAGCGATCGCGCATAAGATCGTGGGCGGTTTTGAGCAGAGCTATTACGAGGAGGGCGAGCTGACAAAACTGGCGGAGGACAGAGTGGCGGAATACTGCGCGGATTACGGCGATGAGAGCGTGAAGCTCGAATCCGTGGAGGAGAAGAACGGGAACGTGACGATCAGGCTGCAGTATGCGACGGATCGGGATTACAGCAGCTTCAACCACAGAGAACTGTATGTCGGACCGCTGACGGAGGCGGAAGTGCAGGGATATCCGTTAGAGGGCGTGGCCTTTGTCTCGGCGGACGGCAAACCGATGGAAATCGGTTACATGGAGGAGCAGGATCAGAAAAAAATTGTGATCATAGCGACGAAGCCGTCGGAGGAGCTGCTGGTAAACACCTACGGGAAGGTGCTCTATATCAACCAGAGCGCAGACAGCAGCCTGGATGTTTCTTTTTCCGGCAAAAACGGTGTGCTGATTTCTTATCCGGAAGGTGATGACACGGATGAAAGCGCGCTGTCATACATCGTGTTCGAGTGAGAGAAAGCTGCATCACTCATGATAAATAACCGCCAGATGGCGGGGAGACAGAGAGGACAACTGTGATGGAAAAAACAATGGAAAAGATCGTGGCACTGTCAAAAGCCAGAGGCTTTGTATATCCCGGTTCGGAGATCTACGGCGGTCTGGCCAATACGTGGGATTTCGGCAATCTCGGCGTGGAGCTGAAGAACAATATCAAAAAGGCATGGTGGCAGAAATTTGTGACGGAGAGCCCTTATAACGTGGGCGTGGACTGTGCCATCCTGATGAATCCGCAGACGTGGGTGGCGAGCGGACACCTGGGAAGCTTCTCCGACCCGCTGATGGACTGCCGTGAGTGCCATGAGCGCTTCCGCGCGGACAAGATCATAGAGGATTATGTGACCGAGCAGGGGATTACGCTGGAGGGCTCCGTGGACGGCTGGAGTCAGCAGCAGATGAAAGATTTCATCGAGGAGCACAACATTCCCTGCCCTTCCTGCGGCAAACATAACTTTACCGATATCAGACAGTTCAACCTGATGTTCAAGACGTTTCAGGGCGTCACGGAAGATGCGAAGAATACCGTATACCTGAGGCCGGAGACAGCGCAGGGCATCTTTGTCAACTTTAAGAACGTGCAGCGGACTTCCCGCAGGAAGCTTCCGTTCGGCATCTGTCAGGTCGGCAAATCCTTCCGCAACGAGATTACGCCGGGCAACTTTATCTTCCGTGTCAGAGAGTTTGAGCAGATGGAAATGGAATTTTTCTGTGAGCCGGACACGGATCTGGAGTGGTTTTCCTATTGGAAACAATACTGTATCGACTTCTTAAAGAGCCTCGGCATGAAGGAGGAGGAGATGCGCGTCCGCGACCATGAGAAGGAAGAACTGTCCTTCTACTCCAAAGCCACCACGGACATTGAATTCCTGTTCCCGTTCGGCTGGGGCGAACTGTGGGGGATCGCGGACAGAACCGACTACGACCTGACGCAGCACCAGAATACGTCCGGTGAGGATCTGTCTTATTTTGACGATACGAAGAACGAAAAATATATTCCCTATGTCATTGAGCCGTCTCTGGGCGTGGAGAGACTGTTCCTGGCCGTACTGTGCGGCGCCTATGACGAGGAGGAACTTGAGGGCGGCGATATGCGCACCGTGCTGCATTTCCATCCGGCGCTGGCCCCTGTGAAGATCGGCGTACTGCCTCTCTCGAAGAAGCTGAACGAGGGGGCGGAGAAAATTTATACGCAGCTGTGTAAGAAATACAACTGCGAGTTCGACGACCGCGGCAATATCGGCAAGCGCTACCGCAGACAGGACGAGATCGGAACGCCTTACTGTATTACATACGATTTTGAGTCCGAGACGGATGGCTGCGTGACCGTGCGGTTCCGTGATTCGATGGAACAGGAACGCATCGCGATCGCAGAGCTCGACGCGTACTTTGCGGATAAGTTTACCTTCTGAGACAATTTGCGGTGACGGCATCGTCAGAATACCGTCAAACTATAACAGGACAGGAAAGGACGAAATACTGCGATGAAACCCTACGGTGTAAATGAACTGCGCAAGATGTTCCTCGACTTTTTTGAGAGCAAGGGACATCTGAAAATGAAGAGCTTTTCGCTGGTGCCGCACAACGACAACAGCCTGCTTTTGATCAACTCCGGTATGGCGCCGTTAAAGCCGTATTTTACAGGGCAGGAGATCCCGCCGAGAAGGCGCGTCACCACCTGCCAGAAATGTATCCGCACCGGCGATCTGGAGAATGTGGGAAAGACGGCGAGACACGGCACCTTCTTTGAGATGCTCGGCAACTTTTCTTTCGGGGACTATTTCAAGAAAGAGGCGATTTCGTGGTGCTGGGAGTTCCTGACGGAGGTGGTGGGCTTAGACCCCGACAGACTCTACCCGTCCATCTATGAGGAGGACGACGAGGCGTTCGAAATCTGGAACAAGGAGATCGGTATCGCCCCGGAGAGGATTTTCCGCTTCGGCAAGGAGGACAATTTCTGGGAGCACGGTTCCGGCCCCTGCGGTCCCTGCTCGGAGGTCTATTACGACAGGGGAGAGAAGTACGGCTGTGGCAAGCCGGGCTGTACCGTGGGCTGCGACTGCGACCGCTACATGGAGATCTGGAACAACGTCTTCACCCAGTTTGACAATGACGGCAAGGGCAATTATACGGAGCTGATTCAGAAGAATATCGACACGGGTATGGGGCTGGAGAGACTGGCGTCCGTCGTGCAGGATGTGGATTCCATCTTCGACGTGGACACGGTGCTTGCGCTGCGCACCAGAGTGTGCGAGATCGCGGGCGTGGAGTATAAGAAGGATTACGACACGGACGTCTCGATCCGTATTATCACCGATCATATCCGTTCCGCGACTTTCATGATCTCCGACGGCATCATGCCCTCCAACGAGGGCCGCGGCTATGTGCTGCGGCGCATCATCAGGCGGGCGGCCAGACAGGGCAGGAAGCTGGGCATACAGGGCGTATTCCTCTCCGACTTGGCGGGCACTGTCATCGAGGGCTCCAAGGACGGCTATCCGGAGCTGGAGGAGAAGAGAGAGTTCATCTTCAACGTGCTGACCCAGGAGGAGAACAAATTCAACAAGACCATCGATCAGGGCTTGAGCATTCTCGCCGAGATGGAAGAGGCGATTGAACGGGAAGGGAAGAAGCAGCTAGCCGGCGCGGAGGCGTTTCGGCTGTACGACACCTACGGTTTCCCGCTGGATCTGACGAAGGAAATCCTGGAGGAAAAAGGTTTCAGCGTGGACGAGGAGGGCTTCAGGGCATGCATGCAGGAGCAGAAGGACAAGGCCCGCAAAGCCCGCAAGGTGACGAACTACATGGGCGCGGACGTGACTGTGTACGAGTCCATCGATCCCTCTGTCACGACGGAATTTGTGGGATATGACAACCTGACATACGATTCCAGGGTGACGGTGCTCACCACCGAGACGGAGCTGGTGGAGGCGCTGACGGACGGTCAGACGGGCACCGTGATCGTGGAGCAGACGCCTTTCTACGCTACCATGGGCGGCCAGGAGGGCGATATCGGCGTGATCGCCACGGCGGAGGGCGAGTTCCGGGTAGAGAATACCATTAAGCTGCTGGGTGGCAAGGTGGGACATATCGGCAGAGTGACCAAGGGGATGCTCAGGGCGGGCGACACCGCCACCCTGTCCGTGGATAAGGACAGGAGGAGCAGCACCTGCAAGAATCACAGCGCTACGCACCTTCTGCAGAAGGCACTGCGGGAAGTGCTGGGCAGCCATGTGGAGCAGGCGGGCTCCTATCAGGACGGCGAGAGGACGCGCTTTGATTTCTCCCACTCAGCGGCGATGACGCCGGAAGAGCTGCGGAAGGTGGAGCGGATCGTCAATGAGAAAATCGCGGAGAACCTTCCGGTCGAGACGAAGATCATGAGCATAGAGGACGCGAAGAAATCCGGGGCTATGGCGCTCTTCGGCGAGAAATACGGAGACACGGTGCGCGTCGTCGGTATGGGCGATTTCTCCAGAGAGTTATGCGGCGGCACCCATGTGAAGTCCACGGGGATGATCGGCTCCTTCAAAATTCTGTCCGAGTCCGGCGTGGCTGCGGGCGTGCGCCGAATCGAGGCGGTGACGGGCGACAATGTGACCGCGTATTACCGAAAGCTGGAGGAACAGCTGCACGAGGCGGCGGCGGCGCTCAAGACATCGCCGGCCAATCTGGTGGAAAGGTGCGAGCATCTGATGGCGGAGCTAAAGGCGCTGCAGAGCGAGAATGAGTCCTTAAAGAGCAGGGCGGCCAAGGACGCGCTGGGCGACGTCATGGATCAGGTGCAGGAGATCGGCGGCGTGAAGCTGCTGGCCTCCAGAGTATCCGGCGTGGATATGAACGGTCTGCGCGAGCTGGGCGATCAGCTGAAGGAGAAGCTCGGCGAGGGCGTGGTGGTATTGATTTCCGACATCGACGGCAAGGTCAATATGATCGCCATGGCTACAGACGGCGCGATGGCGAAGGGCGCTCACGCCGGCAATCTGATCAAGGGAATCGCGGCGCTCGTAGGCGGTGGCGGCGGCGGAAGGCCGGGAATGGCTCAGGCCGGCGGCAAGAATCCCGCGGGGATCGACGACGCGCTGGCGGAGGCTGCCAGAGTGCTGGCGGGTCAGCTGTAGGCGCGTGCGGCCGCCGAAACCGGCGGATCATAGCCGGCAGATGACAATAACAGAAATTTAGTGGTTGACGCATAACCAAATTGTGGTATAATCTACATTGTATGTGAAGAAAATAACCCGATCAGTCGAAATGCTTGTCAGGGACTGAAGGGAGGTCAGGTGCGAGAATGTCGAACGTAATCGTCAAAGAGAACGAGACTTTGGACAGTGCGTTGCGCCGCTTCAAGAGAAGCTGTGCAAAGGCGGGTATCCAGCAGGAGATTCGTAAGAGAGAGCATTACGAGAAGCCCAGCGTAAGACGCAAGAAGAAGTCCGAAGCAGCGAGAAAACGCAAATACAACTAAGAAATGCCTGAGACAGACCCGGAAGAAATTTCGGGTCTGTTTTTCTCTGTCGAATTTCCGGCCGCATAAAACGGGCATGTCCGTGGCATAACCGCCGCCCCGGCACAATATGATAGATAGTAAGGAAGCGCCGCGGTATCCCGAGTGGAAGTCCGCGGCAGATATGCGGGAGTGAAGCGACAGGAATGCGAACGACTGGAAAACGTATTGCGGCATGGATTCTGACCGGCTGTCTCGTGCTGGGTATCGGGTTTTCGCGGACGACGCTGTGCGCGTATGCCGCGCCGGATGTGACGACGCCGTCCTATATTGTCATGGAGGCGTCCACCGGACAGGTGATCTGCGAACAGGACGCGGACACGCGCAGGAGCCCGGCGAGCATCACGAAGATCATGACGTTACTCATCACCTTTGAGCACATCAAGAGCGGCAGGATCAGCCTGGACGATCTTGTCACCACGAGCGCCTACGCCAAGTCGATGGGCGGCTCGCAGGTTTTCCTGGAGGAGGGAGAGTCGCAGACGCTGGACACGATGCTCAAGTGCATCACCGTCTCGTCCGGCAATGACGCCAGCGTGGCGGTGGCGGAGTACATAGCGGGAAGCGAGGGCGAATTCGTCAAGCTGATGAATGAGAAGGCCGATGAGCTGGGACTGCAGAACACACATTTTGAGGATTGCTGCGGGCTGACAGACTCCGACGATCACTTTTCCTCGGCCAGAGACGTGGCGATCATGTCGAGAGAACTTATTACGAAGTACCCGGAGATTTTCGACTACACGCAGATCTGGATGGAGGATATCGAGCACAGAACAAATGCAGGAACTTCGACGTTCACGCTGTCCAGCACCAATAAGCTGTTGAAGCAGTACGAGTGGGCCACCGGGCTGAAAACGGGCTCCACCTCCAAGGCGCTCTACTGTCTGTCGGCCACGGCCGAGCGGGACGGCATGGAGCTGATCGCCGTGCTGATGGGCGCGCCGGACAGCAAGACGCGCTTTCAGGACGCCATATCGCTGCTCAATTACGGCTACAGCGTCAGCCAGATGTACCGGGATGAGAATCGGGATCCTCTGCCGGATGAAAAGGTAGAGGGCGGCGTCGGGGAGACGCTGCATCTTACCTATGAAGGGCCCTTTGTCTATCTGGACACTAAGGGAAGCAATCTGAGCCAGGTACAGAAGGAAATCAGCCTGCCGGAGAGCGTCGAGGCGCCGATCGCCGAGGGAGACGCCATCGGCGAGGCGGTGTATAAGATCGACGGCACAAGGATCGGCAGTGTGTCCATTCTGGCCGCGGGCAGCATGGATAAGGCCGGTTATAAAGATTACTGGAAAAAGGTCTGGCTTCGGTACCTGATGAAGAGATGAGTGGTTTGGGCGATGCGAACAGAAGTTCACAGATTGCTAAGATGTGCCGTTGTGTGATATACTTTATAAGTTATTCGGATATGGCGGCGTATGGAGCGTGGATATGACAGAGCTTCTCTTAATCCTGGTGGGAATAGCAATCGTGATTTGCCTGCTCACAGCAGTGTGGGACAGCAACAGATTCGTCACGGTATCCTATGAGATCCTGTCGGATCGGGTGACGAAGCCGTGCCGATTTGTTCTGCTGGCAGATCTGCATAACAAGTCGTTCGGAAGAGACCATGAAAGGCTGATCAGGGAGATAGACCGGATAGCGCCGGATGCGGTTCTGGTGGCGGGGGATATGCTGACCGCCGTGAAGGGAAAGTCCTGTGAACCGGCCCTCTCCCTGATGCGGCAGCTGGCGAAACGGTACAGGATTTACTACGGCATGGGAAACCATGAGTACAGGCTGCAGCTGTATCCCGAGCAGTACGGAGACGTCTATGACAGGTACGTATCCGGATTGTCCGAGGCGGGGATTGCACTGCTGATCAACGAGAGCGTCTATCTGCCGGAATACAACATCGCCATCTGCGGAGCGCAGATCGACAAGCGCTTCTACAGGAGATTGCGCAAGTATCCCATGGATGCGGACTATCTCACAAGGCTGCTGGGAGAGCCGAGGCGGGACGCCTGCCAGATCCTGATCGCGCACACGCCGCAGTATTTTGAGGAGTATGCCGCCTGGGGCGCAGATGTGGTGGTGTCGGGACATGTGCACGGCGGGATCATACGGCTTCCGGTACTGGGCGGCCTGCTTTCTCCGAACATGACTTTTTTTCCGAAATATGACGGCGGCAGATTTGTGAGCGGCAGGACAACGATGATCCTGAGCAGAGGGTTGAGTTCCCACACGCCGCCGGTCAGACTCTTCAACCCGGGCGAGCTGGCGGTGATCACCATAACGCCGGAACCGGCGCGCGGGCAGAAAGGACAGGCATAGGATGGCAATTCCGATCAAGCTTGAGGTGTTTGAGGGACCGCTGGATCTGCTCCTGCACCTGATCGATAGGAACAAGGTGGACATCTACGATATACCGATCGTGGAGATCACGGAACAATATATGGATTATATCCGTCAGATGGAGACGGAGGACATGAACGTCATGAGCGAGTTCCTGGTCATGGCCGCGACTCTGCTTGACATCAAGTGCAGAATGCTTCTGCCCAAGGAGGAGACCGAGGAGGGCGAGGAGGAAGATCCCAGGGCCGAGCTGGTGGAGAAGCTGCTGGAGTACAAGATGTGCAAGTACATGTCCTATGAGCTGCGGGACCGCATGGTGGACGCGGAGCGCAGTTTCTACAAATGCCCGACGCTGCCGAAGGAGGTGGCCGATTACCGTCAGCCCGTCGATTACGAGGAGCTGATCGGGGATATGACGCTCGCGAAGCTGCATGAGATTTTCAGACAGGTCATCAAGCGGCAGGAGGACAAGATTGATCCCGTCCGGAGCACCTTCGGCACGATCGAGAAGGACGAGATCGACATGGAGCTGAAGACCACCTTTGTGGAGGCCTATGTGCGCAGTCACAGGACGTTCAGCTTCCGAAAGCTTCTGGAAAAACAGAACAGCAAGATGGAAGTGATCGTCACGTTCCTGGTGATCCTGGAGATGATCAAGACGGGACGGATCGGAATCGAGCAGGAGGACACGTTCGCGGATATCATCATCACGGCGAGGGATGCGCATGACAATGCGCCGCTGCAGCTCACATCGGTCTCGGAGTAAGACTGCGCGGCAAGAGGGAAGAGATATGGAGAGAGCGAAGGCAAAAGCGGTACTGGAAGCGATTCTGTTCACAATGGGCGACTCGGTCGGCATAGACAGTCTCGCCGCGGTGATAGAAGAGGATAAGGAGACGACGAAGAACATTCTGGACGAGATGGCGGAGGACTACGCCGCCGACGACCGGGGCATCGGCCTGGTCACGCTGGACGACGCCGTGCAGATGTGCACGAAGGGAGAGCTGTACGAATATCTGATTAAAATCGCCAAAGCGCCCAGGAAATTCGTGCTGACGGACACCCTGCTCGAGACGCTGTCCATCATAGCGTACAAGCAGCCGGTTACGAGACTGGAGATCGAGCGCGTCAGGGGCGTGAGCTGCGACCATGCGGTCAATAAGCTGCTGGAATACGACCTGATTACGGAGGTGGGGCGCATGGACGCGCCGGGGCGGCCGCTTCTGTTCGGGACAACGGAACAGTTTCTCAGGAGCTTCGGCGTGAAGTCTCTGGAGGATCTGCCGGAGCTGAATGCGGTGCAGATCGAGGAATTCAAGCAGCAGGCGGAATCCGAGGTGCAGATGCGGCTCGACGTGTAGCAGGGCCTGTCTGCCGTCATACGGACAGCGTATGCGCATATATTTAATCGAGAAGACATCGGGACGGATATATGCGTATTTTGAGAGAAGTGAGACATACAGTATCGTTACATACAGGGATTGCTCTGCGCAGGGCGGCCGCCGTTGTTTCGGCGTTCGCCCTGTTTTGCGTGCCGCTTGTCCGGATATATGCGCAGGAGGACGGCCGTGAATATACCGCGCCTGACGCGCCGGCCGGCGCGGCTGAGGAAGAGACGGAAGAAGGGTCGGAGCGGGAAGAACTGCAGCTGTACGCGCAGGCCGCGGTTCTCATGGACGCCGATTCGGGGCGCGTGCTGTACGGAAAGAATGAGAGAGACGTCCTTCCGATGGCGAGCACCACAAAGATTATGACCTGTATTCTGGCCCTGGAGTACGGGAATGCGGACGACATTGCGGAGGTGTCCTCCTACGCGGCCGGCATGCCGAAGGTTAAGCTGTATGTGAAGCCGGGGGAGCAGTACAGACTCGGGGATCTGCTCTACTCGCTCATGCTGGAATCCCACAACGACTCCGCGGTGGTGATTGCCGAGGCGGTGGGCGGCAGCGTGGAGGAATTCGCCGCCATGATGAATCGAAAGGCGCGGGATATCGGCTGCTTTGACACTTACTTTATCACGCCCAACGGTCTGGACGCGGTGGTCAACGAGACGGGGAAGACGCATTCCACCACGGCCGAGGATCTGGCGAGGATCATGGCCTACTGCGTGACGGATTCGCCGGCGAGAGAACGTTTCCTGGAGATCACGCAGACGCTGAGCTACGATTTTACGGATGTCAGCGGACAGAGGAGCTTTCACTGCGACAATCACAATGCCTTTCTCGGCATGATGAAGGAGGCGGTCTCCGGCAAGACGGGCTTTACCAACAGCGCCGGCTACTGCTATGTGGGAGCCGTGGAGAGCGACGGGCGCGTCTTCACCGTGGCGCTTCTGGCCTGCGGCTGGCCGAATAACAGAAACTATAAATGGAGCGACATGAAGAAGCTGGCGGCGTACGGGATGGAGCGCTATAGGTATGTGGATATCCGTGAACATCATGAGTTCCGGGATATTCCGGTGGTGGGCGGGGTGGACCCGGCGACGGGGAAGCCGTACCGTGAAGCCCATGTGGCGCTGCGGGAGGAGGAGAGCGAAAGTATGCCGTATCTGCTGAGCGACGCGGACCGGGTGGAGGTGAGCGTGCGGACGGCCGACGCGCTGCGGGCGCCGGTGTACGCCGGGCAGCAGGCCGGTACGGTGCGTTATTATCTGAACGGCGAGCTTGTGAGGGAGATTCCGGTGGTCACCGGGGAAGCGGTGCGGGAGCGCACCTATGCCTGGATATGCGGATATCTCTTACAGATTTTCCTGCTCTGACATACGCGCGCGCAATTTGAGAAAATTTGCGATTTTTTTGGAAAATTGGCTGGTCTGAACGGAGATTCTGTGTTATACTACTTTCGTGTGTTATGCACATCGGTGAATTACGTTTTGTTTTTTATTATCATGATAAATGGAGGGCTGAAAAATGAGTACTACTTCTCAAGCGAGACAAAGAATCAATGCTTTGCTCGATGAAAACAGTTTCGTTGAGATCGGCGCGCTCGTGACGGCGCGGGCTACCGATTTTAATCTGAAACAGGCGGAAACTCCTTCTGACGGCGTTGTGACCGGCTACGGAGTGATCGACGGCAACCTTGTGTATGTGTATAGCCAGGACGCTTCCGTGCTGAACGGAACGGTCGGCGAGATGCACGCGAAGAAGATTGCGAACCTCTATGATCTGGCGCTGAAGACGGGAGCACCCGTGATCGGACTGATCGACTCCGCGGGACTTAGGCTGCAGGAGGCGACGGACGCGCTGAACGGCTTCGGCGAGATCTATATGAAGCAGGCGCTTGCCTCGGGAGTGATCCCGCAGATCACGGCGGTGTTCGGCAGCTGCGGCGGCGGGCTCGCCTTGATTCCGGCCATGACGGATTTTGCTTTTATGGAGGAGAAGAACGGCAAGCTGTTTGTCAATTCTCCCAACGCGCTTGCCGGAAATGAAATTTCCAAATGTGACACGTCCTCCGCTGCATACCAGAGCGAGGAGAGCGGACTGGTGGATGCGGTCGGCGACGAGGCGTCCATCCTCGCGCAGATCAGACAGCTTGTCTCCATGCTGCCGGCCAACAACGCGGAGATCGCCGTGGATGATTGCACGGATGATCTGAACAGAACCTGCGCGGAGCTTGTAAACTGCGTGGGCGACACTTCCATCGCGCTGTCCCGCATCGCGGACGACGGCGTGTTCGTGGAGGTGAAGCAGAATTACGCGAAGGACATGGTGGCAGGTTTCCTCAGACTGAACGGAGCCACCGTCGGCGCGGTTGCCAACCGCACGCAGGTGTGCGACGAGAACGGAGAGGTGACCGAGGAATTCGATGCGGCGCTGTCCGTGAGAGGCGCCGAGAAGGCGGCGGAGTTCGTGAATTTCTGCGACGCTTTTGATATACCCGTGCTCACACTGACGAACGTTGCGGGCTTTGCGGCGACCAAGTGCGCGGAGAAGAGGATTGCCAGGGCGGTAGGAAAGCTTACATACGCTTTCGCCAACGCGACGGTGCCCAAGGTGAACGTCGTGATCGGCAAGGCGTACGGCAGCGCGTATGTGGCGATGAACTCCAAGGCGATCGGCGCGGATATCACGATTGCGTGGCCGGATGCCGAGATCGGCATGATGGACGCGAATCTGGCGGCGAAGATTATCTGCGACGGACAAGGCTCCGACGCCATCGACGCGTGCGCGAAAGAGTATGCGGCGCTGCAGAACAATGTGAAGAGCGCGGCCGCGAGAGGCTATGTGGATCAGATCATCGCTCCGGCGGACACGAGAAAATATGTGATCGGCGCATTCGAGATGCTGTCCACGAAGAGTGAAGGGCGTCCGGACAGAAAACACGGTACGGTCTAGAAAGGATGATGCTTAATATGAAAAAATTATTGGCAATATTAGGTGTGATCACCTGTATGATCGGTCTGTGCGCGTGCGGAGAGGAAGAGGCCAAGGTGGATCCGGCCATGGAAGAGTCGCTGCTCACGCAGTGCGGCTCGGTTCTGTCGGCAATCGACCTGGTAGTTGCGCAGGGCGAGACGGCGATTGAGCAGAATAAGGACAACCCGGCCATCTACAACGGTATGCTCAGCTGGCAGAGCGCGCTGACGGATATCGGGCAGTTTAACGGCACGGACGGCGGCACGGTGAAGGCCTCGGACGACGAGTTCGTGGTGGACATCAACGTGCTTGGCTCCGATCACAACGCGGTGGTGGAGTTCGTGGTGGACAATTCCAATCCCAGTCAGCCGGTCATCACCGGCATCGCGGCGAATGTTTCTTATTCCTTCGGCGAGAACATGACGAAGGCGGTATTAAATACCGTGATCGGTATGGGAACGGTGTTCGTCGTGCTGATCTTTATCAGCCTGATCATTTCCAGCTTCGGTCTGATCTCCAAGGTGGGTACGCGGAAGCCGAAGAAAGAAGAGCCTTCCGCAGCGCAGAGCGCGCCGGCGGCCGCTCCGGTTGTGGAACAGATCGCACAGAAAGAGGAACTTGCAAACGATGCGGAGCTCGTAGCGGTCATCGCGGCGGCGATCGCAGCTTATGAGGGCAGCGGTTCTACGGACGGCTTCGTAGTGCGCTCCATCAGAAAATCTAACAAGAGTAAATGGCAGAATGCCTAGATCATAGGAGGATATCAAGATGAAAAATTATACAATCACCGTAAACGGAAACGTATATGATGTAGTTGTGGAAGAGGGCGCGACGAGCGGCGCACCCGCAGCAGCGGCGCCCGCGGCTCCGAGAGCTGTACCCAACGCGGCTCCGGCACCCGCTGCAGCACCCGCGGCGGGCGGCGCACAGGGCAGCATAAAGATCGAGGCCGGCGCGGCGGGCAAGGTTTTCAAGATCGAGGCGAACGTGGGCCAGGCGGTCAAGAAGGGCGATGCCGTTGTCATCGTGGAGGCTATGAAGATGGAGATTCCTGTGGTAGCTCCTGAGGACGGTACTGTAGCGAGCATCAATGTGGCTGTGGGCGATGCGGTTGAGGCCGGCGCGCTGCTTGCGACGTTGAACTGATCGCCAGACGCCTCTGCATGGAGGCGCGTCTGAAACTATAACTACAGGAGGTTAAGCAATGGATTACATTTCATCTACGCTATCGAATCTGATCCACCAGACGGCATTTTTCAATCTGGAAGTCGGCAACTACATCATGATTCTGGTAGCATTGGTATTTCTGTATCTGGCTATCCGGCATGAGTTTGAGCCTCTGCTTTTAGTTCCGATAGCTTTTGGTATGCTGTTAGTCAATATCTATCCGGATATTATGGCCGAGTACGGAGAGGGCGGTGCAGGCGGCGGTCTGCTGTACTACTTCTACAAGCTGGACGAGTGGGCGATCCTGCCGTCGCTGATCTTCATGGGCGTCGGCGCGATGACGGACTTCGGTCCCCTGATCGCCAACCCGAAGAGTTTTCTGCTCGGCGCGGCGGCGCAGTTCGGTATCTTCGCGGCATACTTCGGCGCGATTGCGATGGGCTTCAACGATAAGGCAGCCGCGGCGATCTCCATCATCGGCGGCGCGGACGGCCCTACGTCCATCTTCCTCGCCGGCAAGCTGCAGCAGACGGCGCTGCTCGGACCGATCGCGGTGGCGGCATATTCCTATATGTCTCTGGTGCCGATCATCCAGCCGCCGATCATGAAGCTTCTCACGACAGAGAAGGAGAGAAAGATCAAGATGGGACAGCTCCGTCCGGTCAGCAAGCTGGAGAAGATTCTGTTCCCGATCGTGGTTACGATCGTCGTATCCCTGATCCTGCCTACCACGGCGCCTCTCGTAGGTATGCTGATGCTGGGTAACCTGTTCAGGGAGTGCGGCGTTGTCAGACAGCTCACGGATACGGCTTCCAACGCGTTAATGTACATCGTCGTCATCATCCTCGGCACATCCGTGGGTGCGACCACCAGCGCGCAGGCGTTCTTAAATATGGATACGATCAAGATTGTTGTGCTCGGCCTGATAGCCTTCTGTTTCGGTACGGCGGCGGGCGTGCTGTTCGGCAAGCTGATGTGCATACTGACTAAGGGCAAGGTGAATCCGCTGATCGGTTCGGCGGGCGTGTCCGCAGTGCCCATGGCGGCCAGAGTGTCGCAGAAGGTGGGCGCGGAGGCGGATCCGACCAACTTCCTGCTGATGCATGCTATGGGACCCAACGTGGCGGGCGTCATCGGCACGGCGGTGGCCGCCGGTACATTCATGGCGGTGTTTGGCGTATTCTAAACGAGGGGAAATCCGTCGGATTTTCCTTTGGGCAATCATAAAAATACAGAGAAAGGAATGAAAATAAAATGGCAGAACAGATTAAAAAGCCGGTTGGCATCATGGAAACCGTTCTTCGCGACGCGCATCAGTCCCTGATTGCGACCAGAATGCCCACCGAGAAAATGCTTCCGATCATAGATACGATGGATCAGGTCGGCTACCACGCGGTAGAGTGCTGGGGCGGCGCGACCTTCGACGCATCCCTGCGTTTCCTGAAGGAGGATCCGTGGGACAGACTGCGGAAGCTGAGAGACGGTTTTAAGAAGACGAAGCTGCAGATGCTGTTCAGAGGACAGAATATTCTGGGCTACAGACCTTATGCGGATGACGTGGTGTATGCGTTCGTGGAGAAGTCCATCGCAAACGGCATCGATATCATCAGAATTTTCGACTGCCTGAACGATATCCGCAATCTGCAGGCAGCGGTAGACGCAACCAACAAGATCAAGAAGCAGGAGGGAAGAGGCGAGTCTCAGATCGCGCTCTCCTATACATTGGGCGACGCCTACACGCTGGATTACTGGGCGGATATGGCGAAGAAGATCGAGGAGATGGGCGCGGATTCCATCTGTATCAAGGATATGGCGGGACTGCTCGTTCCCTACCGTGCGGCGGAGCTGGTTAAAACCTTAAAGGAGAGCACCAAGCTCCCGATTCAGCTGCACACGCACTACACCTCCGGCGTGGCTTCCATGACGTACCTGAAAGCGGTTGAGGCCGGCGTGGACGTCATCGACTGCGCGATCTCGCCGTTTGCGCTGGGTACTTCCCAGCCCGCGACAGAGGTTATGGTTGAGACCTTCAAGGGCACGGAGTACGACACCGGCTATGATCAGGAGATCCTGGCCAAGATTGCGGATTACTTCCGCCCTTACCGCGAGGAGTGCATCGAGTCCGGACTGATGAGCACTAAGGTGCTCGGCGTCAACATCAACACGCTGCGCTATCAGGTTCCGGGCGGTATGCTTTCCAATATGGTAAGCCAGCTGAAGGAGCAGAAGGCGGAGGATAAGTACCAGGAAGTGCTGGAGGAGATTCCGAGAGTCCGCAAGGACTGCGGCGAGCCGCCGCTGGTTACGCCGTCCTCGCAGATTGTCGGCACGCAGGCGGTATTCAACGTGTTGATGGGCGAGCGTTACAAGATGGCGACGGGCGAGTTCAAGGATCTGCTGCGCGGCAATTACGGCCAGACGGTCAAGCCCATGAATCAGGAAGTGATCGACAAGGTCATCCCCGGCGAGCCCCGCTCTACGGCCCGTTCCGCCGAGGCGACCGGCCATGTCGAGCCGGAGCTTGCGAGTCTGGAAGCGGAGATGAAAGAGTGGAAGCAGCAGGATGAGGATGTGCTGTCCTACGCGCTGTTCCCGCAGGTGGCTGTCGACTTCTTCAAGTACCGTCAGGCACAGCAGGAGAAGGTGGACATGAGCGTTGCGGACACCAAGAATGCGGCGTATCCGGTTTAAGCCGCGGCCGATATCATATGATATTGATAGAGGACGCCCCGGGACTATGAATCTGTTTCATAGGACGGGGCGTCCTTTTTGCGCTTTGTGGAACAAAAAGCTGAGTTTTGTGCTTTTTTTATCGGAAAAGGGATTGACGCGGGTTACATAATCTATTATAATAACATATGTTACCAAAACGATGACGAAGTGTTGTACGAGAGAGGGTATATCATATGGCTAGAAAAGAGACGATCACGAAAGACGAAATATTGAACGCGGCGTTTCAGATCACGCGGGAGAAGGGGTTCTCACAGGTGAGCGCCAGATCGCTTGCGGCGAAAGCCGGCTGCTCCACACAGCCGATTTTCCGTGTCTATAAGAACATGGAAGAGCTGGGCGGAGAGCTGTTTGAGAAGGCGATTGCCTTTTTCAATGACTATTATGCCAAATTCCCGAAGAAGAGCGAGACGCCCTTCGCCAATCTGGGTCTGGCCTACATCCGCTTCGCGCAGGAGGAACAGCAGCTGTTCAAACTCCTCTTCATGGCGGACAACCGTCACGGCAAGAGCCTGTACGATCTGTTGAACGGCAGCAACGGCTGGGTGGTGAAGGAGATCAACAATGCCAAATTCTACGGCTGCAAGGATCCGGGCGGCATGTTTATGAGGATGTGGATCTTTATTCACGGGTCGGCCTGCATGGCGCTGACCGGGGATTACGATCTCCAGGAGGAGGATACGGTCAAACTGCTGGAGGAATCCTATCAGGCATTTTTGAGTCTATAAGGCGGAAAGGCGTATGAACGGCGGGAAATGATTATACAGAATCGTTATGATGTTATCACAAGAATCAACGAGCATTACAGTAAGATGAGCAAGGGACAGAAGGCGATCTCGGCGTTTATCTATGATCACTACGATCAGGCGGTTTTCATGACGGCGGCCAGGCTCGGGGAGACGGTGGGCGTCAGCGAGTCCACTGTCGTCCGCTATGCGATGTTTATCGGCTACAACGGTTATCCGGAGTTCCAGCGCGATCTGGAGGACTGGGTACAGAACAAGATCAACTCCGTGCAGAAGATCGGCGCCAAGTACGGCAAGAGCACACAGTCGGAGATACTGACCTCGGTGCTGGAAGCGGATATCGAGAAGCTGCAGGACACGATACATAATCTCGATCCGGTGGCCTTCGAGACGGCGGTGGATATTATCTTAGAGGCGAAGAATATCTACATTATGGGCGTCAGAAGCTGCGAGCCGCTGGCGGATTTTCTGCATTTCTATCTGAATATGGTGCGCGGAAACGTGGTGCTTCTGAAGACGACGAGCATGTCGGAGACGTTTGAACAGATGCTGCGCATCAACGAGCAGGATGCCATGATCGGCATCAGTTTCCCGAGGTATTCCATGCGGACGCTCAAGGCGATGGAGTTCGCCAATGACAGGAACGCCAAGGTGATCACCATCACGGACTCCGTGCACTCGCCGATGAACCTGTACTCCTCCTGCAACCTGCTGGCCAGGAGCGACATGGTCTCCATCGTGGACTCGCTGGTGGCGCCCCTGAGCGTCATCAACGCGCTTGTCGTCGCGATCTGTCTGAAGCGGCCGGAAGAGGTGAAGAAGAGTCTGAAGGATCTGGAGGAAGCCTGGAACAACTATCAGGTCTATCTGAACGACGAGATCAATTTTATCGACGAGGAACCGATGCTGAATTATCCTCTGCGCAAGAAGGACGAGTGAGACGATATGAGCCGCGTGATCGTGGTGGGCGGCGGCGCTGCGGGCATGATGGCGGCTTACGCCGCCGCGGTGTGCGGGCACGGCGTGACGCTCTTGGAACAGAATGAAAAGCTGGGGAAAAAACTGTACATAACGGGCAAGGGCAGATGCAATGTGACGAATGCCTGCGACGCCGAGGGCTTTTTTGCGAACGTGGTGTCGAATCCCAAATTCCTCTACAGCGCGTACCATGCTTTTGACAACAGGCGCATGATGGAGTTGCTGGAGAGCGCGGGGTGCAGACTGAAGGTGGAGCGCGGGGAGCGGGTATTTCCCGTGTCCGATCACGCTTCCGACGTGACGGCGGCGCTCAGGCGGCTGCTGGAGAGGGAGCGCGTGCGTGTCAGACTGGGCGCGCGTGTGCAGTCTGTCCTGACTGTGGAATTGCCGGAAGAAGCGCCGACCGATCGGGAGGGAGACGGGCCGAAGAGGCGTGGCGCCGGACAGCGCGCCAGGGCTGTGGGCGTGCGGCTTGCGGACGGCAGTGAGGAGAGCGCGGACGCGGTGATTCTCGCCACCGGCGGGCTGTCTTATCCGACGACGGGCTCCTCCGGGGACGGCCACAGGATGGTGAGAGAACTTGGCCATAGCGTGAAGGAATGCGTTCCCGCGCTGGTTCCCATGGAGATTGCGGAGGAGTGGTGCGCTTCTCTGCAGGGGCTGTCGCTGAAGAATGTCAGTCTGACGCTGTTTGACGGAAAGAAAAAAGTATACGGAGGATTTGGGGAAATGCTGTTCACCCATTTCGGTGTCAGCGGGCCGCTGGTTCTGAGCGCCGCCAGCCATTACGGAAAGTGCAGGGGAAAAGAGCAGACTGTCGGCGAGATCGATCTGAAGCCGGCCCTGACGGAGGAACAGCTTGACCGGAGAATCCTGCGGGATTTTGAGGAGAATATCAACAGGAATTTTCAGAACGCGCTGGGCGGGCTCTATCCGGCGAAGCTGATTCCCGTGATGGTCGCGCTTGCGGGCGTGGAACCGGACAGAAAGGTGCACGATGTCACGAGGGAGGAGCGGAGAAGGCTTGTAGCGCTGACCAAACACCTGCGGCTGACCGTGACGGGAATCCGGGATTTCTCGGAGGCTATTGTCACCCAGGGCGGCGTTTCCGTTAAGGAGGTCAATCCCTCCACGATGGAATCCAGGATTATAAAGGGGTTGTACTTCGCGGGAGAACTTCTGGATCTGGATGCCCTGACAGGCGGCTTCAATCTGCAGATCGCGTGGTCGACGGGACATCTGGCGGGCGAGAGCATAGGAAGCGGGTCCTCGGAATAAATCGGAACAAACCGCAAAATACAGGGAAGGGACAGAAATCATGAGTTGTAATATTGCGATCGACGGGCCGGCAGGAGCCGGCAAGAGCACCATAGCGAAAAAGATAGCGAAGAAGCTGGGCTATATCTATGTGGATACGGGCGCGATGTACCGCGCTATGGCGCTGTACCTCATCAGGGAGAAGGTGGATCCATCCGAGACGGAGAAGATCAGCGAAAAGTGCAAAGAGGCCGATATTTCCATCGGTTATGAGAACGGCGAGCAGGTTGTCTACCTGAACGGCGAGAATGTCAACGGCTATATCCGGACGGAAGAGGTCGGGAACATGGCTTCCGCCAGCAGCCCAAATCCTGAGGTGCGGAAGAAGTTGGTGGAGCTGCAGCGGAAGCTGGCCGCGAGCAAGGATGTGGTCATGGATGGCAGAGATATCGGCACCTGCGTGCTGCCGGACGCACAGGTCAAAGTCTATCTGACCGCGGACAGCAGAGTGCGCGCCGAGAGGCGTTACAAAGAGCTGCAGGCAAAGGGCGAAGAATGCGATCTGGATACGATAGAGAGAGATATCATAGAGCGTGACAGGCAGGATATGACGAGAGAAATCTCCCCGCTTGTGCAGGCCGAGGACGCGACGCTGATCGATTCGTCCCACATGACTGTCGATGAGGTGGCGGAGGCGGTCATTGCGCTGCTTTGACATTGCATGCCGGCGCATGGACGGATAGACGGTTCGCCGGCGGAAAGGTTTGACAGGCTATGGAAGTGATTCTGGCGAAACACGCCGGCTTCTGCTTCGGCGTGGAGCGGGCGGTGGAGCAGACGTATGAACAGATCCGGATGGGGAAGAAACTCTATACCTATGGGCCGATCGTGCATAACGAGGAGGTCGTGAAGGATCTGGAACGGCGGGGCGTGCGGGTGATTGACACGCCCGGCCAGCTGGCCGATATCGCGGAGGGCACGGTCATGATCCGCGCCCACGGCGTGCCGAAAAAGATTATGGAGATGACGGACAGGGAGGGCATTACCTGCGTGGATGCCACCTGCCCTTTTGTGAAGCGCATACACAATATCGTGGAGAAGGAGAGCCTGGCCGGCAAAAAAATCGTGATTGTCGGCAATGCCGGCCATCCGGAAGTGGAGGGAATTGTCGGCTGGACACAGGGCGCGGCGACCGTGCTGGAGTCGCCGGAGGAGGCGCAGAAATTCACCTGCGAAGACGGCGAAGAGATCTGCATTGTCTCACAGACGACATTTAACTACAATAAATTTCAAGATATGGTTGAAATTATAATGAAAAAAGGTTACAATGTTAGTGTTGTGAATACTATATGCAACGCTACGGAAGAGCGGCAGACCGAGGCGAGGGAGATTGCGGCCGGGGTCGACGCCATGATAGTAATAGGTGGCAAACATAGTTCTAATACGCGGAAACTATATGAGATCTGCATGCAGGAGTGTGCAAATACGTATTTTATACAGACACTTGATGACTTGCATTTGGCTTTACCGAAATCTGTCCGACGAGTGGGTATTACAGCAGGGGCATCGACCCCAAACAATATAATCGAGGAGGTTCAAAATTATGTCAGAATTAACTTTTGAACAAATGCTGGACGAAACGTTTAAGACAATTCACGCAGGGGAGGTTGTGAAAGGCACCGTTATCGACGTTAAGCCTGAGGAGATCATTCTGAATATCGGATATAAATCAGAAGGCATTCTTACCAGAAATGAATATACGAACGAGCCGAATGTGGATTTGACGAACGTGGTCAAGGTTGACGATACGATGGAGGTGAAGGTGCTCAAGGTGAACGACGGCGAAGGCCAGGTTCTTCTGACTTACAAGCGCCTTGCGGCGGACAGAGGCAACAAACGGATTGAAGAGGCATATAATAACAGAGAGGTCCTCAAGGCCAAAGTGGTGCAGGTGCTCGACGGCGGCCTGAGCGTCGTTGTGGACGAGGTCAAGATCTTTATCCCGGCGAGTCTTGTCTCGGATACCTACGAGAAGGATCTGACCAAGTACGCCGATCAGGAGATCGAATTTGTGATCAGCGAGTACAATCCCAGAAGAAGGAGATATATCGGCGACAGGAAACAGCTTCTGCTGGAGAAGAAAGCCGAGATGCAGAAGAAGCTCTTCGAGACGATCAAGGTGGGAGATACCGTGGAGGGCACGGTCAAGAACGTGACGGATTTCGGCGCGTTCATCGATCTGGGCGGCTGCGACGGACTGCTCCACATCTCGGAGATGTCCTGGGGCAGAGTGGAGAATCCGAAGAAGGTATTCAAGGTCGGCGACGTCGTAAAGGTTCTGATCAAGGATATTGCCGGAGAGAAGATTGCGCTCAGCCTGAAGTTTGAAGAGAATAACCCGTGGAGGGACGCGGCGAGCAAGTATGCGATCGGCAGCGTCGTGACCGGCAGAGTCGCGCGGATGACGGATTTCGGAGCGTTTATCGAGCTGGAGTCCGGTATTGACGCGCTGCTGCATGTGTCGCAGATCTCCAAAGAACATATAGACAAGCCTTCGGACGTACTTAAGACGGGCGAGGAAGTGACCGCCAAGGTTGTGGACTTCAACGAGGCGGACAAGAAGATAAGCCTGAGCATCAAAGCGCTGCTCGCGCCTGAGCAGGAGGCGGGTCGTGATGACGAGGACGTTGTCTCCGTGGATATCGACGCCGTGATCTCCGGTGAGAGCGAAGAGTAAGAGTAAGATATACAGGCTGCGCGCCGACAGAGTAAGAAAATAATATGACGACGGACGGTGAAGAGTATGGCGTATGACTACGAGTATTTTAAGAAAGCGGTCTATGATCTGACGAAGATCGATCTGAACGCTTATAAAGAAAAGCAGATGAAGCGCCGGATCGATACGCTGATCGCGAAGAATAAGGTAGTCGGTTACGACAAGTATGTGGCGGCTCTGAAAGCGGACCACAATATGTTCGATGAGTTTGTCAATTACCTCACGATCAACGTCTCCGAGTTCTACCGCAATCCGGATCAGTGGAAACTGCTCGATCAGGACATTTTTCCGGATCTGATCAAGCGCTATGGCAAAAACTTAAAGATCTGGAGCGCGGCCTGCTCCACGGGCGATGAGCCGTACTCTCTGGTCATGGCGCTCTCCAGACATCTGCCGCTCAACCAGATCAGGATCTACGCCACAGACCTGGATAAGCAGGTGATCGCGAAGGCGAAGGCGGGGCTGTATACGGAGAAGAGCGTCGCGGGCGTTCCGGAAGACTTGAAGAAGAAGTTTTTCACCAAGATCGGCCCTTCCTACCAGATTTCCGAGGAAGTGAAGGCGCGGGTGGACTTTAAGGAGCACAATCTCCTGAAAGATACATATCCGACGGATTATCATCTGATTGTCTGCCGCAACGTGTTGATTTACTTTACCGAGGAGGCGAAGGATGAGGTCTTCCGCAAGTTCCAGAAGAGCCTGAAGCCCGGCGGCTATCTGTTTATCGGCAGCACCGAGCAGATCATCAACCACAAGGAGATCGGTTTCGAGAGAAAGAATTCGTTCTTCTATCAGCGGCCGATGTAAATGCGGGCAGGGATTTGGAGAACAGAACAGACAACAGCGACAGGACGCCTGAGCGGGCGTCTTGTTTTTTATGTTTGGAATATATGAAATTTCATCAATATGTTTTCGCCATTCTGCAGAGAAGATACTGCGCGTAGCGGGAGAAGAACACGCGGTCCTTCTTCATCTCGTCGGTCAGCTCGAAGAACAGCTCACGGCTCTTGTAATCTCTCTTGAAGAAAGGTTCCTGGAAGATATCCCACTGGGGCAGGTAGAAGGAGCGCTTGCGCGTGTAGCAGGTGGCGGCCGTCGCCTGTACGCGGTGTTCCCTGTCCACGAAAGAGGCGACAGACTTGTGGAGCGCCACATCCTCCGCGGGAAGATAATAGTAATCCTTATAGTTGGAGTAGAAGTATTTCATTTCCTCCTCGTAGAGCGGCACCTTCAGGATGCCCTCGCGCTCTTCGCCGCTGAAATAGCAGCCGTTGGAGAGGTTCGAGACGGTTATCGGCAGAGCGGTCGGCAGCTCCAGCTTCATCAGAAGTTCCTGTCTGTCATGGCCGTGATAGTCCACGTAGGCGTTGGACTGCACTCGTTTGGCGGTGAGAGGACAGTTGAACAGATCGTGGAAGGCGAGAAGCGGCAGAATCTGCAGCATCCCTTTCACGTCGTCGCTGTTGTGGAGCAGCAAAAGGCGCAGCGCCTCCTCGTCGGGCTGCTTCACATACGCGTGGTACAGGCCGATCAGGTCGCCGCCGCCGTAGAGATCTTCCCTGTCGATGCCAAGCAGTTCCTCCAGCGTTTTCTGCTTGCAGTTGGGCGCGTGCAGGAAAAATTTGCAGGGCGATATGCGCTTGTAGAGATCGACGCCCTCAAAACGATCAAAATTGTACGGCAGGCCGAGTATTTCACACTTCTGCAGCAGATAGGGCAGATCGAAATGGTTGCCGTTGAAATGCACCAGATGGGTGTAGTCCGCCGCGAAGGAGAAGAAGTCCGCAAGCAGCGCGGATTCGTCCTCCGGCTTGTCTGCAAACCACTGCCGGATATGCCAGAGACCGCCCGCGAAGTAGGCCGCGCCGATCAGGTACAGAGAAGAATTTTTGGCCGTGAAGCCGGTCGTCTCGATGTCGATCAGCAATATTTTGTCCCAAGCGGCGATGCGCTCCAGGGGATATTGCACCGCAAAATTTTCCAAAGTCTGATTGATTGTCCGCATAATAATCTCCCACAAAAAATAACTTAGCTATATACTACCATATTTTTTGAAAATGCAGTAGTTTTTTTCGTCGAAAAATAGTATATTGATAAAGTAGGACATATTGGGGCGTGTCCGGCACATGGCACTGCCCGGAAAGAAGGACTGACAATGGCGAAATTAACGTTTCATGGCGGTATTCACACCTATGACGGCAAAGACCTGTCCAAGGATAAGCCGATCCGGTCAGTGCTGCCGAAGGGCGATCTGGTCTATCCGCTGTCCCAGCATATCGGCGCTCCCGCCAAACCGATCGTGGAGAAGGGCGATCATGTTCTGACCGGACAGAAGATCGCGGAGGCGGGCGGCTTCGTGTCCGCGCCGATCTATGCCACCGTGTCGGGGACGGTCAAGGCGATCGAGCCGCACCGCATCGTCACGGGCGACAGTGTGATGAGCATTGTTGTGGAGAACGACGGGCTGTACGAGGAAGTGGAGTACCCGGAGGTCAAACCGCTGGAGGAGATGACGCGCGAGGAGATCATTGAGCGCATTCGGGAGGCCGGTGTGGTCGGCATGGGCGGCGCGGGATTCCCCACGCATGTCAAGCTCTCGCCGAAGGAGCCGGAGAAGATAGATTATGTGATTGTCAACTGCGCGGAGTGCGAGCCCTATCTGACATCCGATTACAGAAGGATGGTGGAGGAGCCTGAGAAGCTGGTGGGCGGCCTGAAGGTATCTCTGCAGCTCTTTGAGAACGCCCGCGGAATTCTGGCGGTGGAGGACAATAAACCGGACTGTATTGAAATATTGAAGAAACTGACCAAAGACGAGCCGCGCATCAGCGTGAAGGCGCTGCGCACCAAGTATCCGCAGGGGGCGGAGCGGCAGATCATCTACGCGGTTACGGGCAGGGCGATCAATTCCTCCATGCTCCCCGCGGACGCCGGCTGCGTTGTCAACAATGTGGACACGGTGGTGGCGATCTATCATGCCGTCTGCGAGGGCAGACCGCTGATGTACCGCATCGTGACCGTGACGGGCGACGCAGTGGCCGACCCGTGCAATATCAAGGTGCGCATCGGCACGAACTATCATGAGCTGATCGCGGAGGCGGGCGGCTTTCAGAAGGAGCCCGTGAAGATTGTCTCCGGCGGGCCGATGATGGGTTTCGGCATTTTCGATCTGGATGTGCCAACGACCAAGACGGCGTCGGCGCTTCTGTGCCTGACGCAGGACGACGTCTCCCGCATGGAGCCGGGGCCGTGCATCAACTGCGGGCGCTGTGTGGAGGCGTGTCCGAGCAGGCTGGTGCCGAGTATGCTGGCCGACTATGCGGAGCACTACGAAGAGGAAGCGTTCGTGGCTCATGAGGGAATGGAGTGCGTGGAGTGCGGGTGCTGCAGTTATGTGTGTCCCGCCAAGCGGCCGCTCACGCAGTCGATCAAATCCATGCGCAAGATACAGCTCGCGAAGAGAAAGAAGTAGGGAGAAAGGAGAGAGGACACAGATATGAGTGATTTCATGAAGGTATCGTCCAATCCGCATATCCGGTCGAAGACGGGGACGAGCGGCATCATGCTCTGTGTGGTGATCGCGCTTCTTCCCGCGGCAGGGTTCGGCATCTACAATTTCGGCGCCGGCGCGTTAGTCACGATTCTGGTGACGGTGGCCTCCGCTGTGTTGACAGAGTATCTTTTTGAAAAAATATGTAAGAAAAAAGTGACGATAGGCGATTATTCCGCGGTGGTGACGGGATTGCTTCTGGCGCTGAATCTGCCGGTCTCCGCGCCCTGGTGGATCGGCGTGGTGGGCAGTGTGTTCGCGATTCTGGTGGTGAAGATGCTGTTTGGCGGTCTGGGGCAGAATTTTATGAACCCGGCGCTGGGGGCCAGGTGCTTTCTGCTGATTTCGTTCACGTCCATCATGACGAATTTTGACTGCGACGCCTACACGGGCGCGACGCCGCTGGCGAATCTCAAGAGCGGAGCGGACGTCAATATTCTGGATATGGTGATCGGGCGGACGGCCGGAACAATCGGCGAGACTTCCATGATCGCCATCGTGATCGGCGCCTGCTTCCTGATTCTGATGGGTGTGATTGACCTGCGGATTCCCGGCAGCTACATAGTGAGCTTTGTGATCTTTATCAGTATCTTCGGCGGGCACGGCCTGGACTGGGCCTATATCTCCGCGCACCTGGCGGGCGGCGGCCTGATGCTGGGAGCCTTCTTTATGGCGACGGACTATGTGACGAGGCCGATCACGAAGAACGGGCAGTATCTCTTCGGTATTTTGCTGGGCGTTCTCACGGGCATATTCCGGCTGTTCGGTCCCTCCGCGGAGGGGGTTTCCTACGCGATCATTCTGGGGAACCTGCTTGTGCCGCTCATTGAGAAGATCACTCTTCCGAAGGCGTTTGGTAAAGGGGGAGAAAAAGCATGAAAGAGATGATGAAAAACACCGGCATCATACTGGTGATCACGATCGTGGCGGGGCTGATTCTCGGGCTGGTCTATCAGATCACGAAGGAACCCATCGCCGAGCAGGACGCGAAGAAGAAGCAGGAGGCCTGCCGGGAGGTCTTCCCGGAGGCGGACGATTTCGAGCCGGCGGAGGTTGTGCCGGTCGATGAGGCGGCGTGGGCCGAGGCCGGATATGCCCAGGAGAGCGTCGACGAGGTGATGCGCGCCGTGGACGGCGACGGCAATGCGCTGGGATATGTGATTACGGTGACGACGAAGGAGGGCTACGGCGGCGATATCCGTTTCTCTATCGGCGTGGGTATGGACGGCACGCTGAACGGTATGTCGATTCTGTCGATCTCGGAGACGGCGGGCCTCGGCATGCGCGCGGAGGAGGTTTTGAAGCCGCAGTTTGCCGGCAGGCAGGCGGAGGTTTTTGAATATACGAAGAACGGGGCGGCGGCCGACAACCAGATTGACGCCATCTCCGGCGCGACCATCACGACCAACGCCGTGACGAACGGCGTGAACGCCGGACTGTATTATTTCCGCACAAAACTGGGAGGAGGCGCTGTCAATGAATAGAGCAGGCGAACGGCTTGTCAACGGTATTATCAAAGAAAATCCGACCTTTGTGCTGACGCTGGGAATGTGTCCGACGTTGGCGGTCACGACTTCGGCGATCAATGGTCTGGGCATGGGACTGACGACGATGGTGGTGCTGGCGCTGAGCAACGTATTTATCTCGCTGCTGCGGCATGTCATACCGGATAAGGTGCGCATCCCGGCTTTTATCGTCATCATCGCGTCCTTCGTGACGGTGGCGCAGCTTCTGCTGCAGGGCTTTATTCCGTTCCTGTATGACGCGCTGGGCATCTATATCCCGCTGATTGTGGTCAACTGCATCATTCTGGGACGCGCGGAGGCGTACGCTTACAAGAATCCCGTGATCCCGTCCCTCTTTGACGGGATCGGCATGGGCCTGGGATTCTCGGTGGCGCTGACCTGCATCGGCGCGGTCAGAGAGCTTTTGGGCGCGGGGGAGATTTTCGGCATCCATGTGATGCCGGAGAGCTATGTGCCGGTGAGCATCTTTATCATGGCGCCGGGGGCGTTCTTCGTGCTGGCGATGCTTACGGCGATTCAGAATAAAGTCAAGATAAGCGGCGAGCGCAAGGGCAAAGATATGTCCAAAATCCAGTCCGGCTGCAGCTCGGACTGCATGAACTGCGAAGATGCGGGATGCGCGCACAGGCTGTACGACGATCGGGCGGACAGCCGGGCCGCACAGAAGAGGAAAGTGCAGGAGATCACGATAGAGGAGATAAAGGAGGAGGATGACAATGGTTAAAGATCTGCTTGTGATACTGATCGCGTCCTCGTTGGTCAACAATGTGGTGCTGAGCCAGTTCCTGGGACTGTGCCCTTTCCTCGGGGTGTCCAAGAAGACGAACACGGCAGCCGGCATGGGCGTGGCGGTCATCTTTGTCATCACGCTGGCCTCGGCGGTGGCGGGAGCGATCTATCAGTACCTGCTCGTGCCGCTGGATATCACCTATCTGCAGACGATCGTGTTTATCCTTGTGATCGCGGCGCTGGTGCAGTTCGTGGAGATGTTCCTGAAGAAATTTATGCAGCCTTTGTATCAGGCGCTGGGTGTGTATCTGCCGTTGATTACGACCAACTGCGCGGTGCTGGGCGTGGCGCTCACCAACGTGCAGAAGAATTACGGCATTCTGGCGGGCGTTGTGAACGGTTTCGCGACGGCGGTGGGATTTACGGTCTCCATCGTGATCCTGGCGGGTATCCGGGAGAAGATGGCGTACAACGATATTCCGGAATCCTTCCGGGGAATGCCCATCGTCCTGGTCACGGCAGGACTGATGGCGATCGCGTTCTGCGGCTTCTCGGGACTGCTGTAGGAGCCGGCTCTGATGTGCTGATTGATTTACGGAGCGAACTCTGTTCGTTCGGGAATTTGTGTAGGAGCGTCACAAATGCCCCCTGATGGCGAAGTTGATTCCGGAGGAATTTTCTTCACGCCCTCTGTCGCGTAAACGCTCCGGAATGGAGATTACTATGAGTATGACCGGAATATTGGTGGCGACACTGACGGTGGGAGCGGTGGGACTGTTTGTGGGCCTCTTCCTCGGCGTCGCGGGCATCAAGTTTAAAGTGGAAGTGGACGAGAAGGAGGAGGCGGTTCTGGGCGTTCTGCCGGGCAATAACTGCGGCGGCTGCGGCTACGCGGGCTGTTCGGGACTGGCGGCCGCGATCGCCAAGGGCGAGGCCCCTGTGAACGCCTGTCCCGTGGGCGGCGAGAAAGTCGGACAGCAGGTCGCGCAGATCATGGGCGTGGAGGCTGAAGCGGGTGTGCGCAAGGTCGCTTTCGTCAGATGTTCAGGAGATAAGGAACGCACGAGAGTGGACTACGAGTACAGCGGGATCGAGGACTGCCGTATGCTGTCCTTTGTGCCGAACGGCGGGCCGAAATCGTGCAATCATGGCTGTCTGGGATACGGAAGCTGCGTGAAGGTCTGTCCTTTCGACGCGATCCATATCGTGAACGGCGTGGCGGTGGTGGATAAGGAGGCGTGTAAGGCATGCGGCAAGTGCGTCGCCGTCTGCCCGAAGAATCTGATCACGCTGATACCCTATGACGCCAGACATGTCGTGGCGTGCAGCTCCAAGGATAAGGGGCCGGTGACGATCAAGGCCTGCGATGTGGGCTGTATCGCCTGTCAGCTCTGCAAGAAGAACTGTCCGGCGGACGCCATTACCATCGAGGACTTCCACGCGTCCATCGATCAGGAGAAGTGTACCGGCTGCGGCACGTGCAAGGAGAAATGCCCGCGCAAGATTATTGTATAGGGGATTCTAAAACGAAAAAACAGTGGAGGAATATTGCGATATGAGAGTTACGGTAACGCTTGGAAGAACCGGAATTACGACGAATAAGAATGCCTTCGGCGCGCTGCCGATCCAGCGGATCACGGAGGAGGAGGCGGTGCGTCTGCTGCGCAAAGCGTATGACAACGGTGTCACCTTCTTCGACACAGCCAGATGGTACACTGACAGTGAACACAAGGTAGGGCAGGCCTTTTCGGGCATGCGGGATCAGGTTTTTATCGCGACGAAGACCGGCGCGAAGAATGCGGAGGATTTCTGGAAGGATCTGGAGACGAGTCTGGCAGAACTGCAGACGGATCACGTGGATCTGTACCAGTTCCACAATCCGTCCTTCTGCCCGAAGCCGGGAGACGGCACGGGACTGTACGAGGCGGCGCAGGAGGCGAAGGCGCAGGGGAAGATACGCCACATCGGCATCACGAACCACAGGCTGGCGGTGGCGCAGGAGGCGATTGAGAGCGGTCTGTACGAGACGCTGCAGTTCCCCTTCTCCTATCTGGCGACCGACAGGGACATCGAACTGGTGGAAGCCTGTAAGAAGGCCGATATGGGCTTTATCGCCATGAAAGCGCTATCCGGCGGCCTGATCACCAATTCCGCCGCGGCCTACGCGTATCTGGCACAGTACGACAACGTGCTGCCGATCTGGGGTGTTCAGCGGGAGGCGGAGCTGGATGAATTCTTGTCCTATATTGACAATCCACCGGTGATGACGCAGGAACTTGAGGCGGTGATCCGCCATGACAGGGAAGAGCTTGCGGGTGATTTCTGCAGAGGCTGCGGCTATTGCATGCCGTGCCCTATGGGGATCGAGATCAATACTTGCGCCAGAATGTCTCTGCTTCTCAGGCGATCTCCTTCGGCGGGGCATCTGAGCGAGTCGGGACAGGAGATGATGATGAAAATCGAAAACTGCATCCACTGCAACCGGTGTAAGAGCAAATGTCCTTACGGTCTGGACACGCCGACTCTCTTGCAGAAGAACCTGGAGGATTACAAGAGGGTGCTGGCGGGAGAGGTACGGGTGTAGCTTGCGCCGTGTCTCTTACGGGAAAAGAGACGGAAAAAGACAGGCTGCGGGCTGTCGACGATCCCTTCCCGGAGAGGCTGACGCGCTAGCGCTGCGGCAGAGGGAAACCCTCGGAACAGATCAGTTCTCCGTCTTTCGTGACGAAGAGAACTTCCGTGTCGTCCAAGCTTTCGATCAGCGCAAGACCTTCATCGATACCGAGAAAATAGCAGGTGGTTGACAGAGCGTCCGCTTCCGTGGAGGAGGGGGCGAGGATCGTCACGCCTGCTATATTATTGTCCGCGGGATAGCCGGTAGCAGTGTCGAGCAGATGATGATACAGGACGCCGTCCTCGTAAAAACAGCGCTCGTAGATGCCGGAGGAGACGACGGAGGCATCCGTCACGTCGATGACGGCGACCGTCTCCCCCTCGTCGGCGAAGGGTTTCTGGATACCGATGCGGTAGGGAGCGCCGTCGGGCTTATTGCCGATGGCGACGAGGTTGCCGCCCAGATTGATACAGGCGCTCTCTATACCCTGAGAGAGCAGGTACTCCTTCAGGCGGTCGGCGATGTAGCCCTTGGCGATGAAGCCTAAGTCGATGGCGGCGTCCGGGTCGGCGAGTGTCACGGTGTTGCCGTCGATCGCTGCCGCGCGGTAATCGACGTGCGAAAGGGCGTCCGTGATGGCGGTTTGATCGGGGACGCGGGGCGTGTCTTCGGAGCCGAAGTGCCAAAGCTCACTGAGCGGCAGAACGGTGAGGTCGACCTGGCCTTTGGAGAGTTCACAGTAGCGCAGGGCTTCCCGCAGCAGGCGGACCGTGTCGTCGGAGACGGTCACAGGCCGCCCCTTTGCGTGATTGATGTTCCAGATGTCCGAGCCCTCTATGGAGGCGCTGAACAGTTTCTCATAGCCGTCTATCAGATCAAAACAGGCATCCAGAGTCTCGGCGCAGGCGTCCTGACTGCCCGTGTCGTACAGCGTGATCTGTACCACGGTGTCGAGACAGAAGCCCGTCCGGGTGACGGGTTCGGCGTTTCGCCCGCAGCCGGCGAGCAGAACGGCGGCAAGCAGCGCCGTAGAAAGCGTTTGCAGCGTATGGTTCATGACAGAAGATTCCTCCCCGTAGCGGTTTGTGCGGAAGTTGTCAAAAATTTTTTCCCATGATACAATAAGTAAGGTTGTGACAAGATAAGTATAGCATCAGCGGGAAAGATAGGCAATGCGGCGTCGGACAGCCCGCCACCGCGTTTTGGGAAAGAAGGACAGAGAGATGAGACTGCCGGGAGAGGAAGAGCCGGGGAGAAGAGGCGGCTCCGTGATCTATATGATGATCGGGGTGTCGGCGTTTGTGCTGCTTATGCTGTTTGCGCTGCTGCAGAGCAACAAGAAGGAGCAGGGCGGCAGCGACTACATCAGACAGATGCAGCAGAAGCAGGTCGAGGAACAGGCGGCGGCCGAGGCGGAGGAAGCCGAAGAGGAGGCGGAGGAGCCGAAGCTGCGCGCCGAGGATCTGGATTTCTGGGATATGTACCCGGTGGAGGACGGAACAGACGAGGCAGCTTCTTTGCCTGCGGCGAGCGGAACGGATGAGGCTGACGGGGACGGGACGTCGTCCAGGGCGGGCAGGCCCGATTTTGCCAAAAAGGCGCAGGAGGAACAGCAGAAGACGGAGCAGGAGACGCTGTCGGATCCCTCCACCGACGGGAAGCACACGCTGGTCACAACGCGTGACGGCAAGGAGGAGTGGGTGCTGATCAGCCCCTATCTGACCAAGAATACCTACGATTACACGAAGCTGGAGGAGAGAGCCGGCCTGAAGCGGTACATGGAAAACGGCAAGAAAATTTCCTTTGTCGGCGTGGATATCTCCAAAGATACGGGAAGCGTGAATTTCACGGGCTTGAAGAGCGCGGGCGTGGATTATGTGATGATCCGTGTCGGCACGCGCGGCTACAGCACGGGGCAGCTTGCGCTGGACGAGAATTTTAAAGAAAATATCGAGGGAGCCATCGAAGCGCAGCTGGGCGTCGGGGTTTACTTTTATTCCCAGGCGATCAGTCAGGACGAGGCGGTGCAGGAGGCCAATCTTGTCCTGCAGAATCTGGAGCCGTACAGGGCGAACATCAAATATCCGGTGGCTTTTGACATGGAATTCGTGGCGAACGACGAGGCGAGAATCGACGGGCTCAGCAGAGAGGACAGGACGGCGATCGCGACGTCTTTTCTGGAGGCCGTGAGAGCGGGCGGCTATGTGCCGATGCTCTATGGAAACAAGGAATGGCTGATCCGGGAGATAGATCTTGCGAAGCTGCAGGATTACGATGTGTGGCTTGCGCAGGATGAGGATATCCCCGATTATCCGTATCAGTACGCGATGTGGCAGTACACTTCTACAGGCGTGGTGAACGGCATCAAGGGCGACGCCGATCTCAATATCTGCTTTGTCGGTTATTCGCAGCGATAATTTCTGACGCCGGGCGCAATGTCGATGGAAGCGTACAGGTCGGCGTAGACGGCCGGGGAGATACCCTCCATATAGTTTGGAGCGTAGGCCTTGTCCACGCCGGCTTTTTTTAGCAGGTCGATGGCCTTGTTGTAGGCGATGGCGGCCTCCGTCTCGGAGTCGTAGGTTCCCACGTTGAGATTGCCCTTCACATGGATTCTGACCCGGTAGCGGGTGCGGCCCATTTCGCGCACGGCGAAGACGCCGTTGTAGCGGTTGATAATCTCGATATTCTCATAGCGCATATCCTGAGAATTCCCGTTGACAAAACGGAAGTCCCTTCCCTCCACGGCGTAGTTTTTGATGCCGTAGCGGCTCATAATATTCACCTGCATACCGTAGTCCGCCACGAAGCAGTGTCCGCCGCGGCGGGAGATTTTGCGCGTGGCATAGTAGAACAGATCCTCCAGATCGAAGATAAAGAAATCCGACGGCGCGAAATAGTAATAGAAAAATTTGGGGCGCACATAGATCGGCGTGGAGAAATAGATGCCGTTGTCGCGGAAGTTGAGAAGGCAGACCCATTTTTCAAACGAGAGAGGAGAGTCCGGCAGATAGTCGTTTAAGGACGCGGAGGCGTCCGCCAGCAGAGAGCCCGCGAGAAGGTAAGCCTGATGCGCGTCCTCGGCGCGGTCGTAACTCCCCAGGCTGATGTGCTTTGCGCGATAAGTTAACGACGCGCGGAAGTATTGGGTCTGATCTTTGCGAACCGCCGCATATACGCCGGGTAGCTGCCGTTTCATGTCCATGCCTCCTCTGTTATGATTGTACCATTTTTGAGAAAAAAAACAAATTCAGAAATATTTTTCCTTTTTCCTGTATAGAATATATACGTAAAAATTTTATGCCATTATTTTGTATCGGAATGGAGGAAAAATGTACAGGAAATATATTGTGAGTTTCATGCTGGCGGGTATGACGCTTCTGACGTCGTGTCTGTGCGCCAGAGAACTCAGGATCGACCGGACTGCGGCAAACCCCGCCTTTCGGATCGCTTATTTGGACGACAGCTTTGCGGAAGACAAGCACAGCTTCGTCCGCATGCTTAAGAGCGTTTCGTCGGGGCAGAGAGTCGTGGATTATGAAGTCCTGGAACATACTATGAAGTATCGGCTGTCGGACAAGGATCACGACGCGCTGCTGCGCATCGTCGAGGCGGAGGCGGGCGGCGAGGACCAGGACGGCAAGCTGCTTGTGGCAAATGTTGTGTTAAACCGGGTAAACAGTGAAATTTTTCCGGATACCGTGTTCGAGGTAGTGATGCAGAGAGAGCAGGGAATTGCGCAGTTTTCGCCCACTGTGGACGGAAGGTATCAGAGCGTCAGGGTGAGCGACGACACGAGAGAGGCTGTGGAGAGAGCGCTGTACGGGGAAGACCTGTCGCAGGGGGCGCTGTATTTCTGCGCCAGAGAGAAGGCGGATTCCGAAAAGCTGCAGTGGTTTGACAGAAAACTGACCCGCCTGTTCGCCTATGGCAACCATGAGTTTTTTCAGTAGGACATGCGTATTTGCGGTTTTGGGATTGCAGAGAAAGTGAGTTTAGGATATAATGTTCGCGAAGGCAGGTTTTTCAGATGAACAAAATCAAATGCATTGCGGCGGCAGGTCTGGCGGCGACGGTTATGACGGCCTGCAGCGCGGCTGGCAGGACCGCGCCGGCTACATATGAGATGAATCGGACGCCTGCGGAGAGGCTGGGCGGCGCGGGACAGAAAGGCGAAATCAGCGATATGCTTCCGGCGCTGTCGGAGGATACGCGCGTCATATCGGTGGAGGAGACGCAGAAGCTGATCCCCGATGGCGCGGAGGACACTGAAGAGTAAGCCGGACAGATTGCGATACGAATATCGGAAAGGTATGGTTGAAGCATTGGATAGAGAGGAAGTTTTCTACAGCAGTACGAGAGACAGCGGCAGCCGGGTTACGGCTTCCCAGGCAATTTTGAAGGGACTTGCGGATGACGGCGGACTGTATGTGCCGGATCATATTCCGGCGTTGAAGACGTCCATGGCGGCGCTGGCGGACAAGTCCTATCAGGAAACGGCGTATGAGGTCATGCGGCTCTTCCTGACGGATTTTACGGAGGAGGAGCTGAAGGGCTGCATCGAAAGAGCCTACGACGATAAGTTTGACACGAGGGAGATCGTGCCGGTCAGGGAGGCGGAGGGCGCGTATTACCTGGAACTGTTCCACGGTTCCACGATCGCCTTCAAGGACATGGCGCTGTCCATACTGCCGCATCTGATGATCACGTCCGCCCGCAAGAACCATGTGGAGAACGAGATCGTGATCCTCACGGCGACGTCGGGGGACACCGGCAAGGCGGCGCTGGCGGGCTTCGCGGGCGTTGCGGGAACGAAGATCATTGTCTTTTACCCGAAGAACGGCGTGAGCCCGATTCAGGAGAAGCAGATGGTGACGCAGAAGGGCGACAACACCTTTGTGGTTGGAATCCACGGCAATTTCGACGACGCGCAGAGCGGCGTGAAGGCGATCTTCAACGATCAGGAGCTGGCCGCGCAGATGGCGCAGGCCGGACTGCAGTTCTCCTCGGCGAACTCCATCAATATCGGGCGTCTCGTGCCCCAGGTGGTCTACTATGTGTACGCCTACGCCAAACTGCTGAAGGCGGGCAGGATCCGGGACGGGGAGAAGATCAACGTCGTTGTGCCCACAGGAAATTTCGGCAATATTCTGGCGGCGTTCTACGCGAAAAACATGGGTGTGCCGATCGCAAAGCTGATCTGCGCCTCCAATGAGAACAAGGTGCTGTACGATTTCTTCGAGACGGGCAGATACGACCGCAACAGAGAGTTTAAGCTGACCAGCTCCCCGTCGATGGATATTCTGGTCTCCAGCAATCTGGAGCGCCTGATCTATCGGATCGCCGGCAATGACGCGGCGAAGAACGCCGAGCTGATGGCGGCGCTGGCGTCGGGCGGAAGCTACGAGATCACGCCGCAGATGAAGGCGCAGCTGCAGGATTTCTACGGGGGCTATGCCGACGAGAAGGAGACGGCGGCGCGGATCAGGGAGATGTACGAGCACACGGGCTACGTGCTGGACACCCACACGGCGGTGGCGAGCGCGGTATACGGGAAATATGTGAAGGATACGCGGGATGAGACCGTGACGGTAATCGCGTCCACGGCCAGCCCCTTCAAATTTACCAGATATGTCATGAACGCAATCGGCGGTCAATACGACGCCATGTCCGATTTTGAGCTGGTGGACGAGCTCTCCAGAATCGGCGGGGTGGCCGTGCCGAGAGCGATCGAGGAGATCAGGACCGCGCCGGTACTGCATGACAACGAGTGCGATAAGACACAGATGAAAGCGATTGTGAAACGTTTTCTTGGGCTCGGCGCGTAAGATGAAACATATTTTGTTTGTCGATGATGTGTCCACCAACCTCAAATGCGTAGGCTTGATTCTGAAAAACAAATACGAGCTGACGACGCTGAAATCGGGCAGAGAAGCGATTCAATACCTGAAGGGCGTCAAGCCGGATCTGCTTCTCCTGGATATCCATATGCAGGAAATGGACGGATACGATGTGCTGCGGTGCATGAAGGCGGATCCGGAGACGGCGCGCATCCCCGTGATTCTGCTGACGGCGGATGCGGAGGAGGAGAGCAGAGAGCGCGGGATTGCGCTGGGGGCGGTCGATTCCATCAGCAAACCCTTTGAACCGCAGGTGCTGTTGGAGCGGATCGAGGCGGTGTGGCAGACGGAGGAGTAGACGATATGGGAATGGGCGGTATTATAGATTTCCTTTTTGTGCTCAGCGGGGCTTATCTGGTCGGATCGGCTCTGATGGCAAAGCGCCAGGGGAGCGTCGCCGCAAACGTGATGCTCGGCAAAAACATGGAGGAGAAGGACATCGAGGACAAGGCCGGATTTGTCGAGTATATGAGCAGCCGGCTCCTGCTGGCCGGCGTGCTGATGCTGGTCGCCGGACTGATCCATCTCGCCAATGATTACTATTTTCACATGACGCTTCTCAGCTGGATCGGCATCTTCGGAGTGATCGGGGCGTTGGCCGTGTACATCAATGCCTATCGGAACGGGCAGCGCAGGTACATGAAGCGCTGGCTGGAGAAGCAGGAGAAACAGAGGCAGCTGGAAGAGGAAATCGCGAAGCAGATGAAGCAGAGACGAAAGAAGTAATTGTAAAAGAGATGCCTTCAGGCATCTCTTTTGTCGATGTTCATGTATTCCCTGTCCGTGCAGATCGTTTTGTAGGCAGGGCGGATGATCTTGCCGTTGTTGGCGAGCTCTTCCATGCGGTGCGCGCTCCAGCCGACGATTCTCGCGATCGCGAAGATCGGCGTGTAGAGCTCCAGCGGAAGATTCAGCATGTCGTACACGAAGCCGGAATAGAAGTCCACATTGACGCTGACGCCCTTGTAGATGGGCCGTTCTCTGGCGATAATCTCCGGCGCGAGCCGCTCCACCAGGGAGTACAGCGCAAATTCCTCGTGCAGCCCCTTTTCTTCGGACAGCTTCTCCACAAACGATTTGAAGATGACCGCGCGGGGATCCGACTTGGAGTACACGGCGTGGCCCACGCCGTAGATCAGTCCTGCGTGGTCGAAGGCCTCCTTGTGCAGCAGCCTGTTCAGGTAGTCCGCCACCTGTCCCTCGTCTGTCCAGTCGGAGATCTCCCGCTTCATCTCCTCAAACATGCGCACGACCTTGATGTTGGCGCCGCCGTGGCGCGGTCCCTTCAGGGAGCCGATGGCCGCCGCGATGACGGAGTAGGTGTCGGTCAGAGTGGAGGTGACCACGTGAGTGGTGAAACTGGAATTGTTGCCGCCGCCGTGCTCCATATGTAAGACGAGAGCGATGTCCAGAATCTTGGCCTCCAGCGGTGTGTACTGGCTGTCCGCACGGAGAATATGCAGAATGTTCTCGGCGCACGACAGCTCCGGGCGAGGCTGATGGATAAAGAGACTCTCGCCGTTATGGTAGTGGCTGTAAGCCTGATAGCCGTAGATCGTCAGCATCGGGAACAGGGCGATCAGCTGCAGGCACTGGCGCAGTACGTTGGGCAGGGAGACGTCGTCCGCCCGGTCGTCGTAGGAGTAGAGCGTCAGCACGCTTCTCGCCAGCGTGTTCATCATGTCATTGCTGGGCGCTTTCATGATAATGTCGCGCACGAAGCTGGTAGGCAGAGAGCGGTAGCTCGAGAGCAGACGGGAAAAATCGTCCAGCTCTTTTCTGTCCGGAAGCTCGTTGAACAGAAGAAGATAGGTGACTTCCTCGAAGCCGAACCGGTTCTCGCCCGCGAAGCCCTCTACCAGATCTTTCAC
The DNA here is from genome assembly GCA_947586255.1 of uncultured Lachnospiraceae bacterium. Lineage (GTDB taxonomy): Bacteria > Bacillota > Clostridia > Lachnospirales > Lachnospiraceae > UBA3282. The sequence continues at coordinate 60,359 of CANPXP010000008.1, forward strand.
ATCGTATCCACGGTAAAAGAGTCTGCCGTGCGTCGGCACCTGAACGCCGTCCACAACCTTGCTCGCGCGCACGTCGGAGATGTTGGTGAGTCCGGCCAGGACACCCTTGCCGTTTAAGTCGCGCAGCCCGCGCTTCACGTCGTACTTTGTGAACAGCTCCGTATCGATAATGCCCGCCTGCTCGCTGAGAGACGCGAGCCTGACGATTTCAGGCGTGATCTCGGAAAAACTGTTGTGTTGTTCTATCATAGAAATCCTCCCCTCACAGATTTATATACTTCCGCTAAGAAAACAAATGACGCCGGCGGCGTCTCATATTTCAATTAACATAATATATTATAGCATGGCAAAATACCGGCAGACAAGCAAAATACGTGATTTAAGAAAGTTTTAACAAATTTTCATCCGTTGGCGAGAGGCTGAAAAAGCGATTTAACACAGAAAACAAGTGGAAAGTAAAAATTATCTTGAATATGACAAAGAAAGGTTTATAGTTATTTTGTATGTGATATAATGAGAGAGGAGGGTCAGCTGTCGTGGAGGAGAAGAAGATACTGGTCGTGGATGACAACACCGCGAATCTCACGATGGCGAACAAGATACTCAGCGCGGCGGGCATGCGCGCAAGCTGTGTGAGGTCCGGGGAGAGGGCGATCCGATTCCTGCAGGGGAACAGGCCGGATCTGATTCTGCTGGATATACATATGCCGGAGATGGATGGCTTCGAGACGCTGGCCGCGATCAGAGGGAACAGTGAGGCGCAGACGGATTTTCCCGGCCTTCCCGAAGCTTCGAAGATCCCGGTCATCTTTCTCACGGCGGACGACGACAGCGAGATCGATGCGGATACGGATTATCACGATGAAGGAGAAATAGGCGGTAGGATATGTACGAACAGGAAAAAAGACAGATATCGCATCTGATCATATTGATCAGCTATACTTTATTTACGATAGCCCTGCTTCTGGAAAGTGTTCTGCTGGGCTGGGAGATGCAGACGAGCTTTGAGATCGGGATCGGCCTGATCGTGTGCTGGGTGCTGCACATTACGGGCAGAATACCGGAGACGGGAGAAAAGTGGCTTTGTTTTGCGCTGGGGATGGTGGGATTTATCTTTTACGGCGGGCATCTGACGAGCCTGTACGATCTGGCCCCGGTTATGATTATGATTATCATCGTTCATTTCGCCGCGGAGGCATACGATATGATACGCCTCTGTGTCGTTGTGTACTTTGGGGTTCTTCTCTACGGGGTTCTGTATGCTTTCCGGGATTCTTTTGATTTTACGCCGCTCTCCGTCTCCAGACTGCTGCTGCACGGAGCGCTTGTCTGTCTGGCGGCCTATATGACGAAACTCGTGTCCGACAGGAGAAACGGTGAGCTGAAGGATACCAAAGAGCGGATTGCGAACATGGAGGAGGCCAACCGCCGGACGGAGGATTTCCTGACCAACGTGTCCCATGAGCTGCGCACGCCCGTCAACGCGATCACAGGGCTTGTTCCCGTGATGCTCAAGAGCGAGACGGACGGCGGTAAGCGGGAGAATCTGCAGGCCGTGCAGAAAGCGGGTCACAGGCTGTTCGGACAGATCGAGGATATTCTGGACTACACGGAGATTGACGCCGGCAGGATTGTCGTGAGCGAGGACGTCTATATGCTGTCGTCCCTGATCAACGATATCATCACAGAACAGTATGCCATCGAGGAGAAGGCGGGGGTGGAGGTCATCTTCGACGTGGAGGCGAATATCCCCGCGGCCCTGTCCGGAGACGGCAGGAAGATCAAGAAGATTATCAGGCACATTGTCAACAATGCCGTGAAATTCACGGAGGAGGGCGGCGTCTATGTGCGGATCTATGCGCTTCCCAAGGCGTACGGGATCAACCTGTGCATACAGGTGAAGGATACCGGCATCGGCATGGATGCGGAGAGCCTGTCGAAGATTACGGAGAGATTCTACCAGTCCAGCAGAGGACGGGACCGCCGGGCAGGAGGCCTGGGCCTCGGCCTGCCCATCGTGTACGGCATGGTGGCGGCTATGGAGGGCTTCGTCCATGTGGAAAGCCAGCCGGAGAAGGGTACGACGGTGACGATCAGTATTCCCCAGAAGATCGTGAACGGAGCCCCCGGCATGTCGGTCAGCGATCCCTCGGGGCTGTGTCTGGCCTGCTATCTGATGCCGGAAAAATACAAAGTTCCGGAAGTGCGCAGATTCTATGACGAGATGATCTCGCACATCGCCATAGGGCTGGATGTCACGGCTCATCGGGTTTACAGGCAGGAGGAGCTGGAGCAGCTCGTCTCCAGATACCGGCTGACACACCTGTTCCTCGCCAGAGAGGAATATGAAAAGGATCCCGATTACTTTGAGAATCTTGGCCGGGATATGGTAGTGACCGTCGTGGCGGATCAGGGATTTGCGCTGCGCAAGGACAGCCGGGTCAGACTGCTGCCCAAGCCTTTTTGCTGCTTCCCGCTTGTCGGCGTGCTGAATTCGTCTGCCGCAGAAGAAGGAGACCACTCGTCGAATATGCGCATGGTATGCCCTGACGTGCGGGTGCTTGTGGTGGATGACGAGCCCATGAACCTGATGGTTGCCGAGAGTATTTTCAAGGATTACAGGATGAATGTGACGACGGTGTCAAGCGGCAGGGAAGCGATTGAAATCTGCCAGAGAGAGGAGTTTGACATTCTCTTTATCGATCACATGATGCCGGGGATGGACGGCGTGGAGACGCTGAAACAGCTTCGCAGGCTTGACAGGGAGAATGCTGCGGACGCTTTTACTGCCATCGCGTTCACTGCCAATGCGGTCAGCGGAGCCAGAGAGATGTTTCTGCGGGAGGGATTTGACGATTTCCTCTCGAAACCCATTGAGACCACAGAATTGGAGCGCGTGCTGAAGAAAGCGCTGCCCAAGGCGAGAATACAGTATACCGATGAAGACAGCGTAGCGCCGCAGGCGGCGGACGATACGGCGAAGAGCGGGACGGCGCCCGGGGCGGAAGAGGAGGCGGCTGCCTCTCAGGCGGACACAGATGAGATGTCCGCGCTGCAAGACGCCGGCATCAACGCGGCCGCCGGGCTGGATTACTGCAGAAATGACAGGGAATTCTACCTGCAGCTTCTGACGAAATTTACACAGGATGCGCCGCATAAGGCGGAGGAGATCGAGAGGCTGTACGGGGAGAAAGACTACGGAAATTACCGCATACAGGTGCATGCGCTCAAAAGCACGGCCAAAATGATCGGCGCGGACGCGCTCTCCAAGACGGCGAAGGAGGTGGAGGATGCGGCCAAGGAGAGCGACGCAGGCTATATCGAAGCCCACCATCAGGAGCTTCAGGAGGAGTACCGCGGGACGGTACAGAAGATCGAGGAGGCGCTTGGAGCTGACGCCGAGACAGAAGATAACGAGCCGGCAGCCGGCGGGAGCGCGGAGGAGCTGACGCCGACAGACGCGCAGGGACTGGCGGCTGCGCTTCGGGAACTCAAGGGATGTCTGGATGTCTATGAGGTGGACAGGACCCAGAACGAGATCGATCATCTGTGCGGCATGATCTATCAGGGAACGCCTGTCAGGGAACTGATCGGAGATATTGAGCGGGATGTGGCGGATTTTGAGTTTGAGGCCGCTGCGGATAAGACGGCAGCGCTGATTGGGCGCGTGGAAGGTGGTGAGGCGGAATGAGTATCGGAAAATGGATTCGCGCGGTGCTGGGCGATCAGAGTCGTTCGCTGCAGGAGAGGCTGTTTCGCCTGATCACGACGATCGGGCTGATCGGGCTTCTGTTAGGCCTGATTGTGGGCGCCCTGAATGATGAGAGCTTCTTTAATCAGATGGTGATTCTGGCCGTGCTCCTCATCCTCTTCCTGATTGTCTTCTTCACGCTGCGCACGGGCAGGATCGAGGCGGGCGCCGTGATTATCTCCGCGCTTGTCATGTTTATCGTGCTGCCCCTGAATTTCCTGACGGCAGGCGGTATCTACGGCGGCGCGCCGATCTGGTTTATCCTTGGATTTGTCCTCGCCATGATCGTGGTGGAAGGGCGGATCAAATATGTGCTGCTCACCGGCGGCTACATGATGTTTCTGGCGTGTTATTATATTGCCTATTTCTATCCGGAGAAAGTGGTGCAGCACACGTCGGATATGGCCTATATCGATTCTGTCGCCACGCTGACGATTGTCTCGGTCATGATATGCGCCATGCTGCAGTTCCAGAAAATGATATACCGCGGGGAAAACAATGTGGCGAAGCGGCAGAAGAAGGAGATCGAGGAGTTAAATCAGGCGCAGAACCGCTTTTTCGCCAGCATGAGCCATGAGATCCGCACGCCGATCAACACGATCATCGGCCTGAATGAGATGATCCTGCGCGAGGACGTGTCGGACGAGGTGGCGGAGGATGCGCAGAACATACAGAACGCCAGCAGAATGCTTCTGGCGCTCATCAACGATATTCTGGATATGTCGAAGATCGAGTCGGGCAAGATGGATATTGTGCCGGTCTCCTACGATACGGGCGCGATGCTCTCCGATATCGTCAATATGATCTGGGTGCGGGCCAGGGAGAAAGGGCTTTCGTTCCACATCAATGTGGAGCCGGGGACGCCCGCGCAGCTGTACGGCGACGAGGTCCGCGTCAAGCAGATTCTGATCAATCTGCTGAACAATGCCGTCAAATACACGCAGGAAGGGTCCGTCACGCTCTCGATACAGTGTCAGAAGAGAGAGGGCGACACCGTGTACATCACCTATTCCATTGCGGATACCGGCATGGGAATCAGGAAAGAGAGCATTCCGCATCTGTTCACTACGTTCAAGCGCGTCGATGAGGAAAAGAACCGTTATATCGAGGGCACAGGGCTGGGACTTTCCATCGTAAAGCAGCTTGTGACGCTGATGGGCGGCGACATCGAGGTCAACAGCGTTTACACGAAGGGCTCGACCTTTGTGGTGACGCTGCCGCAGAGGGCGGTTGGCGAAGAACAGGTTGGAGAGTTGGATCTGGAGACAAAGCACACCATGCGGAAACGGGAGCATTACCGGTCGCTCTTTGAGGCGCCCAGCGCGCGCATCCTGATCGTGGACGACAATGACGCCAACCTGATGGTGGCGACAAAACTGCTGCAGGATACGAAAGTGCAGGTGGATACCGCTTCCAGCGGACAGGAATGCCTGAAGATGACGCTGCAGACAAAGTATGACGTGATCCTGATGGATCATCTGATGCCCGTCATGGACGGTGTGGAGTGTCTGCACAAGATCCGCAGTCAGGCCGGCGGGATGAACGGAGAGGTCCCCGTGGTCGTCCTCACGGCGAATGCCGGCGGGGATAACCAGGCCCTGTACCGGAGAGAAGGCTTCGACGGCTATCTGGTGAAGCCGGTCAGCGGCAATCAGCTGGAGGTAGAGCTGCTGCGTCATCTGCCCCGGGAGCTCATAAAAATGACAAATATGTCGGAAGATGGCGACGTGCTGGTCGGACCGGTTCTCGAACATGAGAAAAAGCAGCTGCTCATGATCACGACAGACAGCGTGAGCGATCTGCCCGCGCAGTTTATAGAGAAATACCGGATCGCGGTGCAGCCTTACCGGGTTCTGACCGAATGCGGCGAGTTCCTGGACGGCGAGGAGATCGAGACGGACGGCGTGCTGGAGTATCTGGGACAGAGCGATAAGCGCGTGCACTCGGAAGCGCCGGAGACGGCGGTATATGAGGCGTTTTTTGCGGAGCAGCTCACCAGGGCGCAGAATATCATACATATCAGCATGGCGAAGAACGCCAGCAAAGGCTACCAGAACGCGCTGGAGGCGTCGTCCTCTTTTGACAATGTGACCGTGGTGGATTCCGGACACCTCTCAAGCGGCATGGGCCTGATCGTGCTGTACGCCGCGCAGGCGGCGGCAGAAGGGATGTCGGCGAATGAAGTGCTGCGGGAGATCGAGACCCTGAAAGCGCGGACGAGAACCAGTTTCGTCGTCGATACGACGGAGTATCTGGCGAGATCGGGCAGGATACCGGCCAAGGTCCATACGATATGCAAAACCTGTATGCTCCACCCGGTGATTGTGCTCAGGAAGAGCAACATGACAGTGGGATCGATTCACATGGGGATGCGAAAGAGTGTCTGGGAAAAATATATCCGGTCGGTGCTGAGAAAGCCCGGCCGCATGGACAGACGGATTTTGTTTATCACCTACGCGGGCCTGCGTCCCGCCGAACTGGATGAGATTGCGGAGCAGGTGCGGGCACGGGCGCCGTTTGAGAGCGTCATTTATCAGAAAGCATCCCCGGCCATCTCGGCGAACTGCGGACCGGGCACTTTCGGCCTGCTGTACCTGGAGAAACCGGGGGGGGGTAAGTGACAGAGGACTGATCCGAATGAAAAGTGAGGGAAAGTGAATGGATAAAAGAGAAATTTTAAGCCGCGTGGACCACACGCAGCTGCAGGCGTACGCGACCTGGGAGGACATTGTGAAGCTGTGCGACGAGGCGATCGCCTGCGGGACGGCTTCCGTCTGCGTGCCGCCCACGTATATCAAAAGGATTCATGATACTTACGGCGGCAAACTCAACATCTGCACGGTGGTGGGGTTCCCGCTGGGCTATTCCGTGACGGAGGCCAAGGCCGCGGAAACCAGACAGGCGCTTGCGGACGGCGCGCGGGAGATCGACATGGTCGTCAACATCAGCCATGTGAAGAACGGCATGTACGATGCGGTGGAGGAGGAGATCCGCACCCTGAAAGAAATCTGCGGGGACAGGGTGCTCAAGGTCATTATCGAGACATGTTACCTGACCGAAGAGGAGAAGATTGCCATGTGCAGGGCGGTGACAAACGCCGGCGCGGACTATATCAAGACTTCCACGGGCTTCGGTACGGGCGGCGCGACGCTGGAAGATGTGCGTCTGTTTAAGAAGTATATCGGCCCGGGCGTGAAGATTAAGGCCGCCGGCGGCATCTCCACCGTGGAGGATCTGGAGGCGTTCGTGCGGGAGGGCTGCGACAGAATCGGCACGTCCAGGGCGGTGGGACTGCTCAGAGAATAGAGAGAAGAGAACGCTTCAAGGCATAACAAAACAGAAGAGCGGATGCGGCAAATGCCGCACCCGCTCGTTTTTGTATCATGTAGTGTCTGCGTCTGACAGGGCGTAACGCCTGATCCTTATAACTGAGGACCTGCGGAAACCAGAGCCTTGCCTGCGCTGTTGCCCTCGTACTTGGAGAAGTTCTTGACGAATCTCTGCGCGAGGTCTTTTGCCTTCGTCTCCCACTCGGAAGCGTCGGCGTATGTGTTGCGGGGATCGAGAATATTGGTGTCCACGCCCGGAAGCTCCGTGGGAACCTCGAAGTTGAAGTAAGGGATCTTCTTGGTGGAAGCCTTCTCGATGTCGCCGTTCAGGATCGCGTCGATGATGCCGCGGGTATCCTTGATGGAGATACGCTTGCCCGTGCCGTTCCAGCCGGTGTTTACCAGATAAGCCTTCGCGCCGCTGACTTTCATCTTCTTGACAAGCTCCTCTGCATACTTGGTAGGATGCAGTTCCAGGAACGCCTGGCCGAAGCATGCGGAGAAAGTAGGCGTGGGCTCCGTGATGCCGCGCTCCGTACCTGCCAGCTTAGCCGTGAAACCGGACAGGAAGTAGTACTGCGTCTGCTCGGGCGTCAGTACGGATACCGGAGGCAGTACGCCGAAAGCGTCCGCAGACAGGAAGATCACGTTCTTCGCTGCCGGAGCGGAGGAAACGGGACGTACGATATTCTGAATGTGGTTGATCGGATAGGACACGCGGGTGTTCTCCGTCACGCTCTTGTCGTCGAAGTCGATCTTGCCGTTTGCGTCGAGCGTTACGTTCTCCAGCAGGGCGTCGCGCTTGATCGCGTTGTAGATGTCGGGCTCGGAATCCTTATCCAGGTTGATGACCTTGGCGTAGCAGCCGCCCTCGAAGTTGAAGACGCCGTTGTCGTCCCAGCCGTGCTC
>CANPXP010000009.1 GCA_947586255.1 uncultured Lachnospiraceae bacterium
TCCTGTCTTCCGTCTTTACGTTCTGAATTATTCTTCTTAGAATCTTCAGGGTTGCATTACTGTTTATTTGTCAAGGTACAAGCTTGCTTCGCAAACTCCGCGCTGTGTGTTTCTCAACACGCAACGTTAGTATGCTATCACAACCGCCGCCGCCCGTCAAGCCTTTTTTCTCATTTTTTCAAAGATTTTTCGGGGCTGATTTCCGGAGAGCACATAGTGCCTCCCCGTTTGGGCGGTGGAATTTTATTTTAGCACTCTTTTTTCCTATTTGTCAAGTTTGTCAAGCAATCTTTCCCTTGGTTTCAGCTTTACTCTCCACACCCTGTTATCAGCAAAACAAATATCATTGGCAACATAGCCGCTAATCTCCGTTTCAATCTTACCCCAATCAAACTGCAGTTTACGGAAGTTTGCTCTCTAAAACAGATCACTGTGCGTCCCGGTTCTGGTCAGATACAGAATCAACTCATCATGACTGATCTCGTAAATGAGCAGCCAGTCCGGAGCCACATGGCATTCTCTGCATCCTGTATAATTCCCTGCCAGCGGATGATCTCTGTTCTTCTCTGGCAAAATTTCCCCATTGACCAGTTTTTTCAAAACTTCCGTGAGGAGCGAAAGATCATAGCCCCTCTTCTGTACGCGTTTCAGATCCTTCTGGAATTTTGTCGTTGGCCTTAATTTATACATTGGACAGAAGATCCTCCATCATCTCGTCTACGTCCGCATATGTCTTGCCGAGATTTGGATCTGCTTTCATCATCTTCACTTCCTGAATTGCTTCTTTTGTTTCGGAATTCGGGTTTTCCCCACTGATCTCAAAGGGAATACGGTATTCACGGACTGCCTTTTTTGCAAAAATATTAAATGCCGCACTCATCGTCAATCCCATATCCTCGCAAAATTCTTCAAACTGGTGTTTCAGACCGGCATCCATACGAATGTTTACGTTTACATTTGCCATAAGCCAACATCTCCTTATCCGTATTATATACATTGTATGGTTTTTTATGTACGTAGTCAATATATTTTCACAAGGGACACTCAGGCTTACAACATTGCAATCACATTAAAACAGAGAAACAACCCCAAAAACAGTTGTTTCCCTGCCCGATAGCCGCAATATAAGATTTTCATTCTGCCATTCCGGATTTAATGAAGCATAATCATCTTTTTAAGCACCGGTATGTGATCTGTTATGAAGGCCCCCAACAGGCTGACCGCGAACGTAAATACCGTCAAGACAGGTATGGAAACAATCGGCGTAAACGAAACGGTCGTAATGCCAACCAAATTCAGTTTTTCAATCACAAACACATGGAACATATAGATAAAAAATGTATATCCGGACAGCTTCGCCCACAAGGAAGCATTTTTGATTCGGCTATTATCAAGGCGCGAATTATATTTAAAAAACAGGAAAATCGCTGTGCTCATAATCAGAATATTGATCGACGCCGGGCTGAACCATGTCTCCGCATAGAAACCCGATGCCCTGCATTCACGAACCGTCAAAAAGGCTGTCAGTCCAACCGAAATAATCCCCATGGCATAAATGACAGCCCTGATTTCTTTTCGTATATCCAAAACACTCAGATAATACCCAAGCATAAAATAGCCGAAGTTGCCGACCAAAACATCCAGCCCCAGGCTGTCAATTCTTGCCTGAAGCGTATCCAGATGAAATGTCCCGGTGACAAGCGGAATCAGGTATCGAAATACAACCCACAATATCAGATAATACTGTACCGCTTCTTTCTTTGCGCACAACTGTCTGGCAACCGGAATCAATAAATAAAAGCCGAGAAGCATCTGGATAAACCACATGTGCACATGGCCGAATACAAACCGCTCTGCCGCATTTCTCCAGGCCTGCGCCGCAAATTCTCTCTGCAGCGCATCCACCGCCACTCCCTGAAAGGCATAAAACGCGGACCATATGTAAAATAAAACCAACAGCCTTACAAACCGTTTCCCGACTTTCCGGATTTGGTATGTTATAGCACAGATATCGATACCTTACCAATGTCATCAACTTAAGAAATATTTACTAAAAATGTCCCTACTGGCTACATACCCCTGAAATACCGCCGGGCAGGGCTTCGACCAGACCCGCAATTCCGAAAAGGGACAATAATATCAGAAAATTTAACCAAACTCACATTATCCATCTCATTTGCCTTATCAATACAACCTTTTGTAAAGCCGGATTTGGAGAACAGGTAGTAATGCTTTGTTTTATAATGAAACAGTTCACTGCGTTTTACAAGGTTGTCTAAAACACCAAGGTCAACCTTTTCGTTTGTCCATTTGCATTCTGCAATCAGAGCCGTATTTTTATCCTGTTCGCCCATAATATTAATCTCGGCCTGGGCTTTTTCTTGAGGATTATTGCCCCACCAGCGACCAAGGGATTTAAATTCTATCGGACAGTTGCCAGAAAGAAGCCGTTTCCAAAGATACTGTTTACAGATTTCTTCAAAAACCTTGCCCATATAATCCGAGATCTGAGGTTCAATGCGTTTATAAACCAAAGCGGCAGCCCCACGGACGATCATCGAATTATTATCAATCACAAAACGATACCAGAAACGGAACATATTATCCTCAATGGAATAAATTGATTTTCTGGAAGCCGTTTCTCCGTAAGGCGTTTCTTTTTGAACGATGCCGAGGTTTATAAGGTTCTTAATATAATTCGTACAAACATTTGTGTCTTCGCCGACTTTACTTGAAATCTCGGACATTCTTGACGACCCCGTTGCAATCGCCGTAATAATTGCCGTGTATATTGCAGGTTCACGGACTTCCTGTTTTATAAGGTTTGTCGGTTCCTCATAAAGAAATGACATTGGATTAAGATACGTATTTTTTATGTTATCCTCTATGCTTAACTCATCACTCATCTGTAAAAGATATTGAGGTGTGCCGCCTGCAATACCGTAAATAATAGCTTTGTCTTCATCAGACAGTTTTTTGAAACAGGCACAGGTTTCTTCAAAGTCGAAAGGCAACAGCTTAATTTGAGCCGTTCTTCTTCCGTAGAGAGGCGCTTTATACGCAAGCACATGGTCTTCCATATACGACATAGAAGAACCGCATAGAATAAGCATCAGTTTTGATATATCTTTATACTTATCAATCAAGAGTTGTAATGTTGATGTAAGGCTTTTTGATGAACGAGCCACATAGGGATATTCGTCAATTGCAAGGATGATTCTCTCTTTTTCGGCAAGCTTAAACACATATTCAAGTGCGGCCTGGAAGGAAAGAAAAGAACTTTCAGTTTCAAAACCGCTTGCAAACTCCATTATGCTTCTTGAAAAGTTTTCAAGATTCTGCTTTGCGTTACTTTCAACGCCCATAAAATATATGGCTCTTTTATCCCCAATAAACTGATTTATAAGCGCAGTTTTACCAACACGGCGTCTGCCATAGATAACCGTAAATTCAAATTGTACTATGGACATCCATCCCGATTTTTAGTATTCTATACATAGTGGCCTCCTTTGCATGCGGTAATCCCCGCAATTCTTGTTTTTTGCTTCAACATGAATTATACGGGTAAATCCACGTTGCTGCAAATGTGAGGTCACTTCATATTATCTAACTTAAACAGAGTAATATTGCCAGATACTCTTGTCACTATTGGCGAGTATGCTTTCTTTTACTGTACAAACTTAACCAGTATTGATATTCCAGACAGTGTTACAGAAATTGACCGTTATGCATTCTCTTGCTGTGGGAACTTAACCAGTGTCACTATTCCAGACAGTGTTACAACAATTGGGATGGATGCTTTCGCTGAAACAGGTATTACCGGTATAGATATCCCAGACAGTGTCACTTATCTTAGTGGTTTTAGAGATACGGCAATTTCCAGCATTAATATCCCAGACAGTGTTACAACAATTGGCGATTTGGCTTTCCGGGACTGTGAAAACTTAACCGGTATTGAAATCCCCAACGGTGTAACAACCATTGACAGCAGGTCTTTCTTTAACTGTGACAACTTAACTGGCATCACTATCCCCGACAGTGTAACAACCATTGGCGAGGACGCTTTCTTTGGCTGTGACAACTTAACCAGTGTCACTATTCCAAACGCAGATGTAGCAATTAATCCGACAGCTTTTAATACTGGCACTAAAATAACAGTGGGCGGCACAGAAATCGAATGGGATGAGGAGGAAGACGGTTGGAACTGGAACAAATAAAACCAGTGCGATAGCAAATCACCATTTGGAATTTGTCAATAATCCAACCGCACATTTTTCCATAAAAAGCCCTTACACGCATTTTCTTTTATGCTTCAGCCCCTGCCGCCCATGCGCCCCATAGAGCCCATATCCGAGACAACAATGTCGTCCGCTTCCACGAACGCGGAACTGTCTTTCGCCTGCTCCTCCTCAGTGGCGGGAATCGTTCCGGCCAGCTGTCCGCTCACGCTCTCGGCGCGCAGTTCGCAGAACGCTTCCAGCGTGGCGACGCCTTTTTCAAATTCTTCATAAGTGCAGAACTTCGTAGGATCGCTCTCCACATAAGGCGCGATCATGGCGCGCGTGTCGTCGATCAGCTTCGCGAGATAACCGTTTTCAAAAAACTGCGCGATAAACTCGGAAAAATACTGGTGATACAGGTCGGTGTAATCGCTGTCTGCAAAAATCCAGGAGAGCATCGGCCTGGAATCGATCGTTCCGCCGGACACCGGCGTGTCAATGGGGTAATTGACGAGTCCTGCAGCATCGGTATTCGACTGGAAACTGCCAAAAGCCAGATTGTAGTCCCAGGGAATCATGGACAGTTTTCCGTCATCCTCATACAGATAATAATTATGAATCATACCGCCGGTGTAGCTGTCGAAATTCAGCACGAAATTGTGCACCACAAAATACCGCAGTACCTCCTCCACGTCGACGACCTCTTCTATATCTTCGCGCTCGCTCAGTTTTTGCAGCGACTCGATGAGCCTCGTTTTATCGGCATCCGTGATGTCCGTCTTCGCATTATCAAAGATGTTGGCATAGCTGTCAAAGGCGTCGTCCGTGTAGGACAGCAGCACGTCGCTGTCCCCCATGACGCGGCCGGCCTCTCCGCCACCCATGCCGCGACCGCCGGGCGCAGGACGCTCTCCTTCTTCCATGCCCCGACCTTTGAACATCGGCCGTTCGCCTTCCTCCATGCCTTGGCCTCCGAACGCCGGCGGTTCGCCTTCTTCCCTGTCAAAGCCGTCAAATGCCGGCGGCTCGCCGCCTTCCATCGCTTCCGGCTGAAAGTCAGGCGCCCCGTCTTCACCGAAATCCATTTTTTCCATATCAAAATCATGCCCGTTGCCGCGGCCGCCGCCCATATCCATGCTGTCAGGTTTGTAGAGCTGCCCGTAGTCGCTGCCGTAATTTCGCTGCAAAAAGGAGTCCTCCACACCCTCCACGGCGAGATACAGCCCCCAGTCCTCGCCGTTCACCGTGATATAGCTGAAGCTGCACAGCGGCGCATCCGCACCGAACTCACGCATCATACGGTAGACGAGGTAATCCTTCATATAAGTATTGTCCTGAATGATGTTGTTCAGGCACAATTTGTCTAGCCCATAGTAGCTGCCCCCGTCGTCATAATGATCAAACTCAATCTTAAAGCTGTATCTGTCATTTCCATAAGACTTTACCGATGTGAGGGAGGTATTTCCTTTTGCGCGCAGCGCCACGTTCCGATAAGCCTCGCCGTCGATCACAACCGTACAGTCGGCATACTCCTCGTCCGTACACTCTGCGATAAAAGAATCCCAATCGTCCATCTCGATGTCAATCGTATGCACCCTGTCGGGATCAAACAGACGCGACGCATAGCCCACGGCGGCGCTGACCGCCTGAATCCCCAGACTGCCCGCGTTCATAAACACCACGGTCAGGACGATGGCGCAGGCCAGCACAATACAGCATATTTGATCTATGTGCTTACTCGTAGACATAAGAGCCCTCCTTAGCCCATGTAGTCGCCGTTATAGCTGACCAGCACCGCATTGTTTACGCCTTCCATATCGGCCAGCGTGTTGATGAAATCCGTATTTTCGTCCTTCAGGCGGAGCTCGGCGTTCAGCTCGACCGCGCCCTTGCGCACGGTTTTGCTCTTGACGCTGAAACGGCGCACCTGCGCTTTCAAATATTCCACGGCCCGCCGTTCGCTCTCCCCGTCGGCGCACTCGACCACAACGATATAGGGATTCGCGTGGGACTTCCGGTTGACGAAGATCAAAAGGAATACGCCAATCAACAGGCTGCCGATCACGGCCAGCGGAATCAGTCCCGCCGCGAGAACAATACCGACCGCGATCGACCAGAACAGATACGCGATATCCAAAGGCTCCTTGATCGCCGCGCGGAACCGCACGATGGACAGCGCGCCGACCATGCCGAGAGAGAGCACCACGTTGGAGGTGACAGCGAGAATCACGAGCGTCGTGATCATGGTGAGGGCGACCAGCGTCACGCCGAAACCGGAGGAATACATAACGCCCGAAAATGTCTTTTTGTAGACGAAAAAAATAAACATGCCCAAGGCAAAGGCAAGCGTCATTGCAAGCAGCATATCGAGTATGCTCACACTTGTCACGTTTTCCAGAAAACTCGATTTGAAAATGTCATTGAAAGTCATAATTTGTCTCCTTCTATAAATTCTATAAAACTTGATTGAACCTGCGCCAAAATGTCACAGGCCATGTCTTATCCGTACACGCGGCAGGCCGCGTATTTGGAGAAGGCGCACGCCCGTCTGTCACCCAGCTGCACGGCGTCTCTGATAATATCCGGAAGATATTCGTCCCACTTGACCTCGAGAATCGTCGGCGCGTCGCCCGCCGGGATCGTGACACAGGCGGGATTCAGAAAATCCGTGCACAAAAGTCCCGTGCGGATATCATAGTCCATCGTCACCCTGACATTGCCCGCCGGAAATATATATGGCTCTCTCGTATAATCCACAATGGTTTTGGGCCGAAGCCCCTGCGTCGTCATTTTAAAGTACAGTTCCCGCAGCAGCGCGTCCTCGGTATTCGCCAGCCACTTCAGATCGCCGTCGACGATGGCCTGCGCCTGCTCTGCCGTCAGCACAGTGCTCTCCTTTGTGCCGAGTCCGCTTATCTTGCTCTTCTTTTCCAGATGAAGCAGGGACGTGTCTCCGTTGTAATACCGGATCCGGAATTTCTCCCGCCTGCTCACGCCGTCGATTTTCTCCCGCAGTGCTTTGTCCATGAGATTGTCGAAATACAGGCTGCGTATCGCATAGACGCCGTTCACGGTATGCGCGTCGGTCCGCGCCACCGCCCGCAGCCGCTGGCGCAGCGCGATCCTGTCGGACAGCGTAATCTCATGCTTCCACTCATGACGATAAGTCATGTTCTCTACGACTCCTTCCCATATTTTGTTTTGATCTGTGCCGAAAAAACTGCCGTATAAATGACAGCCGCGATATGCACAAACTCAAGATAGGAAAATTATAGAAGTGTTTTAAGACGAAACTGTGTAAAAAGTATGTAAAATTTGTGACCGCGCCCTTTTTGCGTCACTCATTCGGCCGGTAATAAAATCTGCCGGCCAGTTCCTCGGTTCTGATCGCATTGACAAAAGCCGTATCGTCGGCTTCCTTGACCGCGCTGATCACGGCCTTGCTCTCCTCTCTGGAAACCACGGAGTACACGACGTCCCTTTTACGGCGCTCATAGGAGCCCTCGCCGCTTAAGATCGTGGCGCCGTGTCTGCTGATCCGGTTGATCGCATCGCAGACCGCCTCCGCATGGTTGGTCACGATAAAGAGCGTCTGCTTCTGGTACCGCTTGTAGAGCATATGCAGCATCTGCGTGGAGGCATACTGGAAAATAATGGAATACAGCGCCTTGTCAAAGCCGAACAGAATACCGGCAATCATGATAATCACTACGTTGAAGGCGAGAATAAAGTTCCAGGCGTCCACGCCCTTTTTTTCCGACAGGAAAATAGAGATAAAATCCGTTCCGCCCGTGGTCGCGTTCATGGACAGGCACATACTGATCGCAAATCCGTTGATGATACCTCCGAAAATGCTGATCAGCAGAATATCATAGGTCAGCGGAACCGCCGGGATAGCGTCCGTCAGCACACTGGTGACAAGGATCGACAGGCAGGAATACAGCGTAAACTTCCTGCCTATAAACCGAAAGCCGATATAGATCGGCGCAATATTCAACAGCAGATTGACGGGCGTATATGGGAGACTGATATGCAGATACATTTTAAAAATACTCTGTATCAGTATCGTCAGACCGGTCACGCCGCCCGGATACAGGCCGCCCGTATTGACAAAAGTCTTGATATTGACCGCCATAATCGCCGAGGCCAGGCAGATAACAGCAATCCTCTTGCCGTCTTTCTTAAGGTCAAAGGTCATATCTGGTTCCCCGTTCTATGCATTGGCCATCGCGCAGAGTTCATCCAGCATCTTCGGAAGCTCCGTCGCCATATTCTCATCTGTAAACTGGCATGTGCCGACCTTCTTATGGCCGCCGCCGCCGTATTTGAGCATGAGACTTCCCACGTTCACGTCGCTGGTCTTGTTCAGAATGCTGTAACCGACCGCCGCGGAGCAGCCGAGACCGCCCTTGCCGTTGACGATCCAGGCAGAGATATTCTGTTCCGGATACATGCTGTAAATCATGAAGCGGTTGCCGGTATAGATCGTCTCCACGCCCCGCAGATCCGAGATAATCACGTTGCCGCGGATTTCCGTGTGAGCCTTGACCATCTCCTTGAACTTTTCGGTCTGTTCATTGTACACTTCGATGCGCTCCTTGACATCGGGAAGATTCAGAATTTCCTCCGTCGTCATGGTGCGGCAGGCGTCGATCAGCTTCTCCATCAGCTGATAGTTGGAGATCGTAAAGTTGCGGAACCGTCCGAGCCCCGTCCTGGGATCCATCAGATATCCCACCAGAATCCAGCCCTTCGGATTCTGAATTTCATCGATGGTGAGGTTGCCCGAATCCACCTTATCGACCGCCTCCATCATATCGTCAAACTGCGGGAATCTCTCTCTGCCGCCGTAGTACTCATATATGATTCGCGCGCAGGAGGGCGTGATACGGCTCTCCCCTTTGTACTTGCCTGCCAGCTGCAGCCTCTCATGCTCGCTGGAATGATGATCGAACCACAGTCCGCAGCCTTCCACATAAGGCACATTGGCCAGGCAGTCGTCCTCCGTGATCTCAATCAGACCGTCCTGCAGGTCTTTGGGATGCGCAAATTTCCAATGGTCAATAATGCCCGCTTCCTTCAATAACGCTCCGCAGGCAAGCCCGTCAAAATCCGAACGCGTCACTAATCTCATACTAATCCTCCACCTTTGCCCAATCAGTTTCACGGCGCAACACTTATGCCGTCTCGAGTCTATCACATAATATTATAGACAATCTTCCCCTGTTTTTCAATATCGGGAAATATAAAAAAGGACAGGAAAAGTCTCCTTCTCCCTGTCCTTCAGGTTCTATTCACACATTTTGTCTCCCGCTGCGCCTATTCATCTTCCCCGATATCCTGAGACGCCGCAATCGCCGATACGACAGACGACACCACCGCGATTACAACAGGAATGATAACAACAATCAAACCGCCCGCCAATAACAGAAACATAGTCTACCTCCTGCCCGGGAAAAACACACAACCGACCGCTGCTTCCATCGGTAGATAAAACGGAGAAGGAGGGATTTGAACCCTCGCGCCGCGTAAGCGACCTACACCCTTAGCAGGGGCGCCTCTTCAGCCTCTTGAGTACTTCTCCAAAGTCTGAACTACCTCTACCAATAACAACGCAACTGTTATTATACCCAAGCCATGCCCGTTTGTCAACGCTTTCACCATATTTTATACTGCTATGCTCTGCGCATTTTCGCGCTTATGCGTGCTTTTACCGCTCGCTGCGGTACGCTTCTATCGCCGTTTCATACAGATTATTGCCCACGGCGTCGATCACAACGATCACGGGGAAGTCCTTTACCTCCAGCCTGCGGATCGCCTCCGTCCCGAGATCCTCGTATGCGATCACCTCAGCGCTCGTGATGGATCGGGAGAGAAGTGCCCCCGCGCCTCCCACCGCCGCAAAATAAACCGCCCCGTTTCTGACAATCGCCTCTCGCACAGCCTCCGCCCTTTTGCCCTTGCCGATCATACCAAGAAGCCCTCTGTCCAGGAGCGCCGGCGCATATTTGTCCATGCGGCTGGCCGTGGTCGGCCCGGCAGAACCGATGGGTCTTCCTTCCCGCGCCGGAGACGGCCCCATATAATAAATGATATTGCCGTCCACGTCGAACGGCAGCGGCTCGCCCCGATCCAGCGCTTCCTGCATTCTCTTGTGCGCCGCGTCCCGCGCCGTATAGATTGTCCCGGTAATATACACATAATCGCCGGCACGCAGTTCGCGTGCGGTTTCCCTGCTCACAGGCGCCTGTATATGCCGCTCCATCTCTCTTACCAGCCTTTCTTACAAAATCCGCACCGCGTGTCTGTTCACATGACAGCAAATATTGACCGCCACCGGCAGACCCGCGATATGCGTCGGATATGTATTGATGTTGACCGCCAGCGCCGTAGTCGTGCCGCCCAGTCCTCCCGGCCCGATTCCCGTCCTGTTGATCCGTGCCAGCATCTCCTCTTCCAGCTCTCTCACATAGGGGACGGAAGATCGCTCGCTGACAGGCCTCGTCAGCGCCTTTTTGGCCAGCAGCGCACATTTTTCAAAGGTGCCGCCAATGCCGACGCCCACAACCATCGGCGGACAGGCGTTCGGTCCGGCCTCCTCAACCGCCGTGAGAATCGCGTTTTTGACGCCCTCTATGCCGTCGGCGGGTTTGAGCATAAATATCCTGCTCATATTTTCACTGCCGAAACCCTTGGGCGCAACCGTAATTTTGACACGGTCGCCTTCCGCAATCTCGTAATGAATGACCGCCGGCGTATTGTCCTTTGTATTCTCCCTGATCAGCGGATCGCCCACGACAGATTTGCGCAGATACCCTTCCGTATATCCCTGTCGGACGCCTTCATGGATCGCCTCCTCCAGAAGACCGCCGGCAAAGTGCACGTCCTGCCCGATCTCCATGAAGATTACTGCCATACCGGTGTCCTGACAGATGGGAATCATGTCCTCCCCCGCAATCTTCAGGTTCTCCTGGAGCTGACACAGAATCTGTCTGCCGAGAGGCGCCTTCTCGCTCTGTACGGCGGCCCTCATCGCTTCCTCCATATCCTCCGCCAGAAAATGATTTGCTTCGATGCACATCTCTTTAATATTCCGTGTGACATCCGCAACATCTATCGTCCGCATTTACCCGTTTAGTCCTTTCCAAAATATGATCAGTCCGCCAATATCTTCCGAATCTCTTCCAGTTCTTCCTCTTTCGGCTCGCCCGGCTTCCAGCCGATCTTCTGTCCATCCGCCGGATATCTGGGTATCATGTGCATGTGAAAATGAAATACGGTCTGCCCTGCCAGATCACCGTTGTTCTGCACCAGGTTGAGCCCTTCACAGCCAAGGCGGTCCCGCATCTTCTCCGCCATCTTTTTCGCCACTCTCATGACTCCGCAGGCCGCCTCTTCCGGCAGCTCATACAAATTGGCGTAATGCTCCTTCGGCAGGATCAGCGCATGTCCCCTCGTCGCCGGTCCCAAGTCCAGAATCACGCGGAAGTTCTCGTCTTCGTACAGGGTCTTGGACGGAATCTCTCCGTTTGCGATCTTACAGAAAATACAGTTGTCTTTCATCATGCTTCCTCCGTTTCAAATCTACAAATATATCATATATCAGACAGACGCTCCGTCCGAAAATCCTACATACCCGCCGGGCGCGCGCCGAACACGAGCACCTGATCCAGCGCCCGCAGAATCTTGAAATCTCCCTTCATTTTCATGTCGCCGCCCATAAAGGAGGCCTGGAAGGTGTTTTTGCCGGACAGAATATCGCCGAGCGCCTCTCTCGTCATCTGCATCTCCACGTCAACCCGGCTCCCCTCGCCGTAGAAACACTGGAAACTGCCGCCGTTCACCTCGATGATGAGCGGCGTCTTCTTGCCCTCTATGAGCAGCTTATAATTGCCCGCAAGTCCCGGCTGCGGCTTAAAGTGCTCCTGAATCTCCTTCAGAAATTCTGTCGTATCTTCCTTCTTGCTGTTTCCCATCATATCCCGGAACATGCTTGCCAGTTCCTGAATATCCTCTTTCTGCCTCTGCACATAGGTATCGTCCGACACATATTGGGACAGCTGCTCCGATTCCTGCGGCGTGAAGTTGATATTTTTGGTGATCGTAATCTTCTGCTTCACCGCCTGATTGCTGGTGGGCAGACACGCTATCTTCTGATTGATCGTGCGGTACAGATTCTCCGCATTTTTTTCTATAATCCGTATATACTCCTCGCTCTCTTCGAGAATCGAAGTGTCCGCAATGTAGCCGCAGATGCCGTCGCAGGGAATCCCTCCCAGAATCTCCCACGCGGTCGTCAGGTTCAGCTTGCCGTCCCGCTCGCCGTACGTAGTCGACATGACCACCGGCAGCATATAGATCCGGCTGATCTTCTCCTTGTCGCCGTACAGCCAGCAGGCATCCAGAAACTGCTGCATATATCCGCCTATTCCATACCACTCAATCGTGGTCGCCAGAATCACGCCGTCGGCGTCCTTCAGACTCTGGGGCAGCGTTGTAATGCCGTTTTTCAGCTCATAGAGCTGGAACTGCTCCACCGTGACGCGCAGCTCCTCCAGCACCTCTTTCATTTTATTTATGACAAAAAGAGTCGGGTCATCCATCAGACCCCTGCCGCCGTAATAAATATTAATTTTCATCCAAATCTCTGTCCTTTCCTGTCCTGCCGCACAGACTGCATGACTCCAATGACCGCAGCGGCGGCAAATCCCATAAGAACTCCGCCTATGTGCGCGGCGTTATTGACGTTTGCGGAAGTAAATCCGCAGTATATGGAAAATACGATCGCAAAAACCAGCCTGCCCGTCGTCACATATTCCAACCTGCCGTGGTTCATCAGCACTAGAACGAGCAACGCCCCCTCCACGCCGAAGACCGCACCGCTGGCTCCCACGGAACTGCAGGGCTGCACTGTAAGAATTTCATACCCAGCCGAAAAAACATTCCCCGCTAAGCCCGCAAGGAAATAGATCAACGCATAAGGGGCATGTCCCAGTTTCTTCTCCACGATTTCCCCGACATAATACAGTACAATCATGTTACTGAAAAGATGCTGCACATCCGCGTGCAAAAACAGCGATGTGAAGATCCGGTAACAGGAGCCGTCCGCCGCAATCGCCGCCACGCCGAACGCACCTTTATTATATAACACATCTCCGGTAATTGTACATATCAGAAATACGAGCACATTGACGACCACAAGGCAGATATTGACCCAGGGCAGCGCCGAGATGCGCTCACGCGTCCACCCCGCCCCGGCATGATCGCCCTCCTCCGGAAATTCCTCGTCATGCGCCGTCTCATAGTCATAGGACTGCCCCGACAGATAATCCTCCAGAATGCTCTTCCACCCATAGAAATCGGCTGCCTGATTTTCATGAATGATCAGGCGTCTGCAGCCCGTATCAATCAGCCAGCAAAACCTGTCGCAGGCGCACAGCCTCTTCGCAAGCTGCGTGTCCGCTGTCAGAATCAGCGTCAGCATGTGTACGTCCGTCCCGGCACGGCTGCTCAGAAATTCTACGCCCTTCTCTTTCATATGCGCATACTGATCCTCGGAAATGTAGATTCCCTGACGGTAATCAATGACAAATATAGCCGTGATCCCCTGACCTTCTCTGCGATAATAAAAGGTATACTCAGGAAGATTGGTCGGAATTTTATCGTATCCAGCCGAGTAAAACAGGCGTTCTATCTGCTCCGGTTCCATGACCCGCTCCCTATGTTCTCCAAAATAGCCGCCGCTTATTTGAGATTATCATTTTCGCTATGTCATGTCAAACAAATACTGTCTTACCGATAACAGTAATTCATACTGCCAAAACGGATTTCGTCGCCCGGCTCGATCTCCACAGTCTCCTGCGGCTGCATGCGCAGACCGTTTTTGTATGTCCCGTTGGTAGAATTCATATCGGTCAGCAACACCCGCTCTCCCTGCATGTCGAATCTTGCATGGATCCTGCTGACAGAGGCATCGGCGATCACATGATCCACACAGCCCGCCATCTTTCCTATCGTGTACGGAAAACGCTTCAGTTCAATATGATTCTTATTTTTTCTGTCCAACGCGTACAACTTGAATTCCCGCTCCGCGCTTCCGTCAAAGAAAACCGTATTGGCACAGCCGTCAAGATTCTTCGCCGGCTGCGCCCGCATCTCTGTTTCACTGCGGTTTGCCATCTCCAAATCCATATCCCGGCTGATTACGCCACTCAGCGAGGGCATAACCGCATCCGCCGGCTCAACTGTCTGCCGGAAATCTCCCTGCCCCTCGTACAGCTCTTTCGCCAAATCCGGATAATATTCCTGTCTGTTCCCGTCGCCCTGCCCGGCTGCCGCGCTCCTTCCCTTTTTTCCGCTTGCGACCAGTCCCGCGATACAGACGAACAGGCAAAGTCCCATAACCGCCACAGCCCCGTATATCATGAGCTCCTCGCCTTGCGTCAGCTCATATATATTGTACACGGCGATCGCGCCCGCTATGCCGCAGACCGACAACACGGCGAACAGCAGGCTGAACCATTTTCCTTTTGCGGCTCCTCTGCTTTTTCTTTCCGAGGCGGAAGGCGGCTGCAGCGCGTCATATTCCTCCGTCTTCATTCCACAGTCTTCCTCCGCCTCTGCCCGATACTCGGGAAACCGCACAATCTCCTGTACAGGCTCTTCCCCTTCCTCCAATATACGCAGAGCATCCTCTACATAGAAGCCGCCGTTCTCCGCCATCTCACAGATCCGATATACCTTTTCCGCAAGATCTCTGTCCTCGGCGTCGATATGTTCCAGCAGAAAATCCGCAAACGCCCTGCCGCCTCCGCCCTCTTCGTCTCGATAGTCCGGATAGTACAATCCGATATATTTCCGGGAAGCCATATCATAATAGATATGTTCCGGAAAAAGCACCAGCCCGCTCTCCTCCATAAAATATTCCGCAAGTTTTTCATATATCCCGTTGATCTGCCGCAGGATATCCTTTACCTGCGCGCCGGACATTTTCCTGCCGCGAAACATACTGTCCAGCGACGCGCGGGAACTGATATCGTAATAATAGTATGCGCTGCCATTGACATACCGCACGGAACAGGGCAGTATCTCCCGGATCCTGCCCGATGCGAGAACTCTGTACCGGTAACTGTCCGCCGTCTCGCGATGCATACACTGCAATATCATGTAATTATGACCGTAATCTCTGTAATATTTTGCCTCCAGCATGGTATTCTCCCTTCCAATTCATTGCCTAATCCGCCTGACTGATCATTCCCGCGAATGAATCCACCGCATGTTCCACCCATCTGCTCTTACGTATGATGTGGGTCGGATTGATAATTTGTGCCCGCGCCTGCGTACGGATCTGCCATCCCTGCTGCCCGTACATCGTAAAATCCGTCCTGATCGGCACGTTCACGCGGCACTCGCCGATCACATCGGCATAATTGCCATTCCGGTCCGCACTGCCCCGCACTTCGCTTGTCGCAAAATATTTCCCGCCAAACTGCTCCTTCATATGCGCGCTGATATAGGGAACCACATTCTCCTCCCGCTTCTGGATGCTGCCCCGGAAACAGACTGCATAGGCGTCCTGGAACAGCACGCACTTATCGTACGAGTAAAACGCCAGATAGATCAGAAACACAAACAGAAAAATTGTCCATGTAACAATAAAAGTCGCCTCCACCGTCATGTACCCGCCGGCCTTTTTTCTCACAGACATACCGTCACCCCCAATCCGATCAGCAGAAACGGCGCAAACGGCAGACTGTCGTCCCCCGACGCCCTTCTGAGCGCCAGCAGCACAAGCACCACAAACGATTCCAGCAGAAGACTGACCATAATGATCACAAAACATTTCCACAGTCCCGCAAACAACCCGACCATGACAAGCATCCAGCCATCCCCATATCCCACCTTTTCCCTGCTGATATAACTCAACAGCCAGAACATCGTCCCCGGAATGATCGCCGCTGCCGCGGACTGCCACGTTCCGTCTCCCGACAGTCCTCTCATCCGAAGCACAAGCGCGGTTATGATGCCAAGCCACACGACGGCAAGAGGAATTTTCTTTTCCACGCTGTCGCACACCGCGCAGATACCCAGGAATACAAAAGCCAGGATCTCTACCCACATTTCGAGCACCTCCCTCTCCCGCCGGTCTGTGACAGCGGCACCGTGTAGATCGTCCGTTTGAGCGCCGGACAGTCTATTCTGCTGTGATAGCTGCTGCCCTGCTCTGTGATAAACACCTGCCCCATACTCACGCCCGAACTGCAGGCGCCGCACGGATAATATTTGCCGCCCGATTGGTTCCTTCTGCCGTCCACAGCCAGTGCGGGAACCGATTGCACGGACGGGTTCAGATACGTGCAGCCGCGGTCCAGATGATATACCGTTCCCGTCTCGGTGATAAACACCATCGGGTCTTCCTGCGCCGTATCGCTGATATGCTGTGTGACGTCATAGCCCGTCCACGCCCTCCCGTAATAGCGCTGAGACAGTGAAAAACCATCGAATCCCATAATTCCGGAGAACGGTTTGACTTTATAGGAAACCTGCAGTTCTATGATGTCCCCTTCCTCCATAACGGAAGAGCCGTTAAAGGATATCCCGTCCGCGCCGCCGACGACGCACGACTTCTTCAGATAATCCCTCCCGACATATTCCAGCACCGCTCCCCGCGCATATGCGTGCGTCATCGCGACGCTCGCCAGGCCTTCCGGCAGTACATCCCCCGCCGCCCTCTCATATACATATCCGGCAAACGCCATCTTATTGCCCGTCTGATGAAGTCCTGCGCTGATTCTGCTCTGCGCGCCGATGATATTGACGGCAAACAGAATATTGATAACGGCAAACAGGAAGAACGGCAGCGCGAAGGCGGCCTCCAGCGTCATGGAACCCTTGGCGCGCCGTGTGCGCAGTTTGCCGGAGGCGGCGGAAGACACCCTCTTTAACGATCTGCAATAAGATAAAATTTTTTGAGCATCCGTTCGGATGTCAAGATATGCCCGGAGAGAATGTGTCTTTTTTTTAGATTGATAATGCATGATACGTAAAAAGGGCATCTTCCGCCACCTCCTTCCGTCAATAAAATCCGTAACACCTGCTCATCTCATAGGAATACCCGAAACCGCTCGACACGGACAACTGCGCCTGATAGGTGTCAAAACACGCGTCCAGCCGAAATCTTGCATTCCCGGGAGTCTTGCGGATGTCCATCTCCATAATGTCCATCGCGCGGAATGTCCTGCTGTGCTGATCCTGTAAAAAAAGCATGATGCGCAGATATTCCTCATAGTTCAGCCCGTTGCCGCCGCTATCCTGCGTAAGACTCCCTTTCACATTCGTGATGCCGTTTAATCCCGTCTTCCAGTCGGCGGCAGTCTTGTAGATCGGAACTCTTCCTCCTGCAAGAAGCGTCTTTACGTCCTGCAGACTCTCCAGATAGGCCCATGCGAAGAGTATGGTATACTTTACCGGCTCCGCCAGCTCCGGGCACAACGCCACCGCCGTCAGCGCGAGCGCCATCGCCTCGGCTTCGGCGATCTTGGCGCTATCCGTAAGAATGTAGATCACATTTGCAACCTCCCGCCAGCGCAGCAGCCGCTTGGCCACATATTCCAGATTCTGCCAGTCCGTATCTCCTCCCGCCAGAATATACTCTATCTGGTACTTGAGCAGAGATTTTTCCATTTCCTTACCGTAAAATCCGCACTTCTCAAACAGATACGTCTGAAAAATAAGCTCGTTGGGCTCCCCCGAAATCTCCGCCGCCTCCGCACACAGTCCGGTTCCCCTGCCAAGAGACCGGTGCGATATATAATCGCCCGTTGACACTTTCACCGCAGACACCCGGGCGGGATCGTCCAACACCAGGTTCAGCACGCCGCTGCTCCTCGTGGCATTGGCGACATCCGCCGGATTGTTTAGCGGAACCTCTTCGTAGACGCCCTCCTCCACCTCCTGCGTGGGAAGTCCGATCTCGTCGATCTGCGCCTCATAGCGCTGTCTTTCTCCCGCGACGTCTCTCGTCTCCAGGCCGCAGCTGTTGAGTTCGGATACGCCCAGCCCGATCTTATCCATAATCGCCCCTACCGGATAATCGGCCATGTAATCCGTCACCTGTCTCTTCAATACCGCTCCCCCGTCATCGGATGCGACAGAATATTGTCCGATATGTACCCTGCCGGCATCCATCGCCAGGAAATCTCTGAAATCGGCAAAACTCACGCGCCTATTGTCCGGCCGAAGATTTTTCTGTATATAATTTCTGAGATGCGCCTCCGTGTTGCCGATATCCGCATGCGTTCCTCCGTACGACATATCCACAAACAACAGATCATACTGCTCCAACAGCTCGCGGTGGAATTCCGCCAGCACCGAGTTCATCCCTATATCCGCTGCGCACTCAAATTTCATGCGCACGGCGCTGATCCGCGCTCCCTCGATTAAGGTAAATACGAGGGACAGGATCAGCGTGAGCGATAAGGTGAGAAATACGGTGATATATCCCCGCCTCATGACATTACCGTATTGCTGTCGGCCGTGATTTTCTCGAAAACCGTCTCCACCAGACTGCGGAGCTGGGTTTTGAAAATGATGACCAGACCGATCAGCACCACGATAATCAGTATGATCTCGACCGTTCCCATTCCTTCCTCCTCCCTGATAAATTCCCGTAATCCTTTCAGCTTTGACTCCTTTTTCACTCTGTTCATGTTGTTCCTCCTCTTCTTTTCGTATGCTTGTAAAAGTTTCTCTTTCCGCCGGCTCACAGCGCCGGGCGGACGTTTTTACCCTGTCATAAATGAAAAATATGCGGGTATCATGATGAGTATCATGACGATGCAGAGCATCATCATCATCGGCAATAGAAGCTTTGTTCCCGCTTCCTCGCCCAGCTTTTTGGCTTGATTTCTCCTCTCCGCAAAAGCGTTGTCCGCCTCCTGGCGAAGCGCAGCCAGAAGATCGTTGCTGCCCTTCCTGAGATTCTGCGACAGAAGCGTACTCAGCTTCATGTAGACAGGCACCTGGCACCTCTTGCCGAAGTGATCGTAGACTTCGTTTTCCGACTTGCCGCTCTGCAGTTCATGACAGGCGATCAGAATTTCCTCATACACATATCTCCTCCTTTCTTTCTGGCGCCTTTTATAATCCTCCCCCATTTTGGCGAAGGCGTTCCGGATCGTCATGCCCGCTCCCATATAGAGCGCCAGCTTATTGACGATCTCCGGATAATCCAGCAAAAGTTCCCGCCTGCGCTGCTCCAGCTTCCGGTCTAATTCCTTCCCGGATCCCCAGTACAGAAATCCCGCGGCCACTATCACCAACAGCAGCAGGCTGCCGCTACTATCGCGCACAAGCTCCCGCCATGTGACAGGCTCACTGTCGACACTGTCCGGCAATATCATCGCCTCTTCGCTTTCGGTGCTCTCCTCCTGCGCGTGCAGCAGCTCCTCGATACGGCGGCGCAGCAGTTCCCTGTGCGTGTAGACCGGCGGATTGACCTGCGCGTAGATCTGGCAGTCCCACGTCTGTTTCTCATATCGAAAATGGGCTGTCAACATCACCACTTCCCCCTGCGCCAGCTCCTCGTTATTCACGGTTCCGTCAGTGTTGACCAGCGAGTAGCTGCTGCTCTCCCACGATATATCAAATGGATAGCCGTCTATTCGCGTTACCAGATCGAGATTGTACCGCACATCTTCCAGACTGTCATTCTGCCCGCGAATAACCCCGGACAGCATTTCCGACGCTTCCCGGTACAGCGTTTCCGCCTCTTCCGAGGTGTATTTCTGCGCCTCCACGACATACTGGAATATCTCTTCCTCCTCTTCGCCCTCTATCCGTGCCGCCAGCTCAATCGGCGTTCCGTCCTTGCCGTAGCTGTTTCTCGGTATCAGATAACCGTCCTCCAGAAGCGGACTGCCGCGAACGCTCCACCACACCGCGAGACAGATAAGTACCCCCGCAAACAGCGCCGTCAGCACATTGCGATACACCGTCAGATAGTATGTCCGAACCTGCGCTGCCACGGACGCGGCAGGATTCAGGGTCCTCAGCTTCGTCTCCAGACGGTGCCTGAACAAATCTGTCTTCCAATGGTGTCTTCCGCCCATAACGCTTCGCAGCAGCCTCTCTCTGTTCCGCACAAGATATGCCGCCATTTTGTGGAAGGGCGTTTTGCCCTCCTCCTTCCTCGCCAGAAACCACAACAGCGCATATATGCCAAGAATAGCCGTATACAGATAAATCATTCTTCCTCCCTCATACCTCGATATCCACGATTTTCTCGGACAACACGTACGCCGCCAGATAGAAGCCGAGACACACCGTCATGACAACGACGCCGATCAGATTGTGATACAGTACGTCAAAAAATCCCCGGGAAGTGGTTCCCACATAGAAAATGATGAGGAACGGCACCATATTCATAATCTTCTGTTCCGTCTTTTTGCCGCTTATCATCAACTGGATTTCCTTGTCCGTCTCCGCCTTCTTCTCGATCACCGCAGCCGTCTTCGCCAGAATATCCGTCATATTTCCGCCGCTTCTCTTGGCGATCAGAAAGACGTCCGCAAACTGCATCACATCCGGCAGGCCGCTTCTCGCGCCCAGACTGTACAGCAGCTTTTCCAGAACAACGTTGTTGTCCAGCCCGGTCAGAATATACTTGAGTTCCGTGCAGATAACGCTTTTCTCCCCGTATAACATCGCCATATCGCCGTACGCCTCCCGAAAGGCGTTCTCTATGGAATATCCCGCCTTCTGGCCGGCGGCCACAGACAGAATCATATCCTTAAACTGCATGCTCAGCTCCTGCCGCTTTCTTTTGGCGAGTTCCCGCTTTTTCCTTTTCATAAATAGAATCAGTCCCGGCATCAGTACAACACAGGCGATCCATGAGCGATAGAAAAAATAGGCGACCGCCGCTATAAGCAATATTCCTTCCGCCGCATACAGCGCGCGGTCTTTCGCCCGAAGCGGATACTCATTGTAATCCGGCAAGCCGTAACTTTTCGACATAGCGCAGCTCTCCTCTCTTCTGCAAGGTTCCGATGATCCTGCCCTCCCCGTCCTCGCCGCTCTCCTCGAACCGGTACAGCGGATTCAACGCGATTTCGTTGTCGGCAAAATCCTGTACTTCCGTGATTTCCAACACTCTGCGGGACTTGTCCCTGAGCCGTCCCAAATGAACGATAATATCGATGCCGGAAGCAATCTGCTGCCTGATCGCGGCAAGCGGTATCTCCATGCCCATCAGGATCATATTCTCCAGTCTGCTCAGCATATCCCTAGAACTGTTGGCGTGCCCGGTAGACATCGATCCGTCGTGTCCGGTATTCAGACACTGCATCATATCAAAGGCCTCGCCTCCTCTGACCTCTCCCACGATAATTCTGTCCGGCCTCATGCGCAAAGACGTCTTGATCAGGTCTCTGATCGTGATTTCTCTGCATCCCTCCACGTTGGCGTTGCGCGTCTCCATGCGCACCAGGTTCGGAACGTCGAGTATCTGCAGCTCCGCGCTGTCCTCTATGGTGATGATCCGCTCCTCCTTCGGAATATAGTAGGACAGCGCGTTCAGGAAAGTCGTCTTGCCGGAGCCCGTGCCGCCGCTGATAAAAATATTGTACCTGGCCCGAACCAGCCTACTCAGCCACTCGCACACCTCTTCGCTGACAGAACCGTAGGCGATCAGATCCTCCATCATAATTGGCTTTTCCGGGAACCGCCGTATCGTCACGATCGGTCCGTTCAGCGCCACCGGATTTAAAACCACGTTGACGCGAGCCCCGTTTTGCAGACGGGCATCCACGATCGGCGACGCCTCGTTCACGACTCTGTTGCAGGCGGCCACGATCTGTTGAATCACGTTCTCCAGCTTTTCTTTGCTCTCAAAGCGCATATCACTCCGGAACAGACGTCCGTCCCGCTCGATAAAAACATGGTCCGGTCCGTTAATCATAATCTCCGTAATATGCGGATCATCCACCAATTCCTGCAAAATATCCAGCTTGCGAACCGCGTCGAACAGTTCCCGGCGAAGCTGTTCCCGTTCCCTGAGCGCCATCGGCAGCTCCCTGCTTTCCTTCACAAGCAATTCGTCGATCAGCTCCCGCATCTCTTCGTCCGATCGCTCCGTCGCATAATCGATCTGTGATGAGAGCGTTTCCCTGAGTCTTTTTCTGCGTTCTTCTCTATTCTCCATAGATGTCCTCTTTCACGATTGCCCGCACATATCCGGCCAATTCTCCGTATGTCAGAGAATCCAGACCGACCGGAATTTCCTTAAAAGCGGGAAACCTGCATTTCACCGTCTTATCCGCGATCTCCTCCAGTTCGTTAAACCGCAGAATCTGTTCGTACTGGTTGAGCTTGGCGACCGCGAAACTGTCTTCCTTCGTGATCGTATAGATCCGGCGGCACTGCCTGAGCAGATCAAAGAGCCCGTCCAACCCATCGTCCAGATCAAGGATGATATACTCGTACTCCCCGACCGCGGCGATGTGCCCGCACAATTCCAGCCACTGCCTTCCGTCGGCCTCCCGCATACCGGCCGCGGACCGCGCCGGCGGAATATAGTCCAGTCCGTTGATGTCCTGGACAATCGCCGGCAGGCGCAGCGCCAGCCTGTCCCTGTCACATCGAAAATAGTACATCAGATCCATCATATCCTTGGAAAATTCCCGCTGGAGCATTTGCCCGAACCCCGAATAATTCTCAAAATTGAGATACAGCGTTCTGTGCTCCCTCGCCAGAATCTGTCCGAGCGTCAGGGCGAAGGTCGTCTGCAGGCACCTCTTAACGGGGGAATATATACCGATCAGTTTCACTTTTTCGCCCGCCGGCGTCTCTTTCGCATCCCAGCCGGACGTTCCGCCCATGGACTCGGCCATCGTCTCTAAAATAGCCTGCGGACTCTGAAACTTACTGATACACGGGATATCGCCGCGCCCCGCCTCCTCGCTTTCCGACAGCACAAAAATCTGCTCTGTCTGCCGGCGTACAAACTCTTCCTTCAGCATCCGCAGCGCGCTCTCCGCGATCAGCAGAAGTTCCACTTTTTCACTCTGTATGAATTTCTGCAGCTCCTCCACTCTCGTAAACAGATGGAACGCATACGGCAGCCTGACTTTTTCATGCACATATTCCATCAGTCTGACCGCGTAGGCCTCCTCGGTATCGCATATCGCAAAAATTTTTTGTCTCAAATCACACCTCCCACACACAGCGCTGCGCTGAACAAAATCGGAACCGTAAAGTGAATCTTGTTTCTCCGATAATTCTCATAATCCTGTATCATATGTTCCCCATACAGTTTCCACTGCCTGGTCCTGACCACATCGGCCATATACGACAGGAAATATTCCAGCCTCTCCCTGCCGTTGTGCTCCGCCACAAGCTTGATCAGGGCGCAGACCGCGCCGATCAGAAAAGCCCCGATCAGGATGCCGATAAGCTCCCTCGTCCCGGTAAAGCTGCCGACCATCATCATCACTTTGACGTCGCCCGCCCCGATGGCTCCGATCTTAAACAGGGGATACAAAAGCAGAAATGCGAGAAGCATGGATGTGACCAACCGCCGGATATCAGAATCGTACAGAAGATTTCCTGCGACGCCTGTACAGACGCCAAGCGCAACGAACCCGTTAGGAATACGATCGGTCTTAAGATCCGCCAATGCCGCCATCAGCAACAGCAAAAGTAATAAAGCTTGATAATAATTCAGTCCAACAAAACCACCTCCGTCTGTTATCCTTGACTCAACGAAATACTTGGGAGAAATCCCGGATGCCATGTGGCAATAGAGTGAAACACTTCTCGAAAAAATGTTCCTCACAGAATTTCATGAGTTATTGTGAATTGAATTATAAACGTCTTTTTTCATCTTGTCCAGACATATTTTGCGAAAAAATCAATTTTGTGAAAATCCTACAAGATTTTAAAAAAATGTATGCCGTAAAGTACTGCGAGGCCAGGAAATCCAAGGGCTCCGGACGTCAAAATCGTGAGCGGATTGATGCCCACGGCAACCGCGATCTGCCTTGTCGCCAGAATATAGTTCAGGCAATAGATGCCGACAGTTCCCATCACCGCCCGCAGAACAAAATTGACTAGCCACTCCACTTTTCTGCCCATTGCGCCGATCGCGAGAACGATCAGACACACGGCCAAAATTGCCAGCATTCCACCCGCTTTTTCCATTCCGAAACCCAGCCTTTTCACCATTTTGTCTGCTACATGGATATGCGCCGTCCGCCGCAAATATTACATGAATATTTAGCAGGATTTTACCTATACTTTTATCAGGTAAAACTTTCCATTTTTAGAAAGGACTGGCTTTCATATGAAAATTTTTTTCCATCAGAGCGCTAACGGCCCCGAGGACGCGGAGATCATCGTAGACTGCACCAAAATGTCGCTGCAGGAGGAACTCGCGCAGACCAGGTACGCCCTGGAGATCGCTTACTCAAACTTTGACAACGTGACCGAGCCCGACCTGATCGACTGCTACATCTATGAGGTCAACGCTATCCTGAAGCGTTACAAGTACTTAATAGAACAGGCAGCAGATCAACACCTGCTGCCCGAAGAAAAGCATCATGAAATTTATCGCGCGCTGTCGCTGTTCTCATAAAGCGCCGCTTATACGCGAAACCCTCTGTTGCTCTCGGGAACTGCGATATTCTCCGTCAGAGTGTTTCTGCCATAGGTAAGCCCCGCATAAACCGCCTGAGTGTTCCCCATAACCGGTCCCGACGTGTCCAGATCCTGAATCTGTTCATACGCCCGGTGAAGCTGGTCCATAATCAGACGGACATGCGCAAGCGGCTCTTTTTCATAGCGCGAAGACGCCTTGACAAGCTCTCTGTCCGCATAGAGATATAACTGCAGCAGATTCTGCGCCAGCTCATACTCCAGGTGCAGGGATGCGGTCAGCTCTTCCACACAGCCTCGGGCCTTGCGCACAGCGCCCTTGACCGCCTTCCTGTCTCCTGCCTCCAGCGCGTCCTCCGCCTCATCGACATAGAGAAGCACCATCTCATACAGAATCGTAATCAACTGCGTCTTGTTTGCCTGCGAGATACGCAGAGTGTATTCCTGCTTTAATTCCGTGGTCATATTCTCTCTCCTTCACGTCCTCTACTGTAACAGCTGCAGCACCTGAGAAGGCCTCTCGTTCGCCTGCGCGAGCATGGACGTCGCCGCCTGTGCGATCACCTGCTGCGAGGTGTATGTCGTCATCTCCTCCGCCATATCCACATCCATGATATTGGAATAAGACGCCGTCATATTCTCATTGCTGACGTCGAGATTGTTGATCGTATGCTCCAGTCGGTTCTGATAGGCGCCCAGTCTGCTGCGCACATCGGACACATACTGAATCGCGCCCTTAATCTCGTTGATGGCATTGGTACTGCTCGCCTCCGTATCCACCTCCGTCCGCTCGATACCCAGTCTGTCGAGAGATATCTTCGGAATGCGGATATCAAGCTGCTGTCCCTCGTTGGCGCCCGTCTGCATATCCAGAGAGCCGATACCGGTGATGTCAATCTCCAAAGTCTTGTCCGCACCCGCGCCTGCGTCTGCAACAACCAAGCTGTTGCTCCCCGCAGGCAGCATATCGTAATTGACCGCCAGCGTCATCTTGAAATCCCGCTCGCCCGTAATGACTACCTTATCCTGACCAACCTCGGTGATCTCCACACCTTCGGGGAATCCTGAATCCGTCCCCAGAGTCAGACTGGCTTTCGTCTGTTCCAAGTCGATCGTTCCGTCCGGATTATAAAATACCGTCAGCTCATCAATTCTATATTTTTTCGCCAGCACCTCATCGCTGTAGAAATCCACGCTCGCCAGCTGACTGTTCGTATAGCCGCGCAGATCGAAGCTGCCGTCCAGAAGCGGCTGGCCGTTAAACTCCGTGTCGTTGGCAATCCTGGCCACTTCCTCTTTCAGCTGTTTAAGTTCGGCATTCAGCATTTCACGGTCAGATGTAGTGAGAACGCCGTGCGCACCCTTGACCGCCAGTTCATTCATTCTCTGCAGCATTTCATGTACTTCCGTCAGCGCGCCGTCCGCCGTCTCAATGATATTGACGCCCCTGTTGGAATTCTGCGTCGCCACGCCGATACCGCCGATCTGGGCATTCATTCTGCGCCCGATCGCATAGCCCGCGGGATCGTCCTTCGACGCCGTGATCTTCAAGCCGGAAGAAAGTCTCCTCAATGACTGCGATACCTTGCTGTCCGCCATGTTCAGCGCGTTGTTTGCATACATTGCCGCTGCGTTATAAGTGATTTTCATTTGATTTCCTCCTTTATGCCGCTACAGAAGTGATAAACGCCCTGGCAATCCTGTACAGGTCTGCCGTCTCAATTCGTGTATCCTGCGTCTGCTCTTCTCCTGCAAAATCTTTCACATGAACTTCTCTGCTGTACACAATACCGATATCTCCCGCGCGGAGCGGATCGCCCGTCGTATCGGCGACCGCAAGAACCGCCTCCCGCAGAGCCTGTTCTCTCTCCTGCAGTCTGCGGGTGCCCTCCTCGCTGTCGCAGGCGATATATCCGGACACGGTGTGATCCCTTACACTGAACTGCGCCGTCACGCGACCGTATCTCTCGGCGTCCATAACCGCAGTGACTCTGCCGCTTTCGCCGCCGTGTACGACTTTCAGATTGATCGCCGTCCACTCGCCTTCAATTTCCACGGGAATCTGGTAGTTCTCCTCCCCGGCGAGGCTGCCTGCCAGCGAAAGCTGCCTGCTGCAGCTCTGCAGCGTGCGAAGATCCAGATAAACCGTGCTCTCCTCCTGTGCCTCCTCCAGCATATCCGCAAAGGCACTCTGCATCTCGTCGTACGCCTCCGCCGCGCTGTCCTTGTCCGTCAATCTGTCCAGCAGGCGTTCCGCCGCATCCTTCACCTTATGCTTATCGGCTGACTTGTCGATATCATTCAGCTTCTTAAACAGCATCCTGGAATTTCTGCGAAGCTCCGCCGCCGCCGTCACGCGATCCGCCGTGATTGGCTGTCTGTAGGCGAGCAGCTCCTGAATGACGCTGTCCTCCACCTCATTTAAGCTCTGATACTGCTGCAGCTGTTCTCTCTGGTAAGCCTGCTCAAGTGCCTCGTCCGTGAGCGTCCTGTAGAATTCTCTCGCCATTTTCTCCTGACCGGCGTCCGCATCCTGCCCATCTGATCCCTCCGCCGTCTGACCGGAAAAGCCGCTCATGATCTGCTCGGTGATCGTCTTGTTGAGCATGACACCGTCCACGCCCTTAAAGGAATCATCCACGGTGTAATCCATACCCTGTCGCTTTGTGCTGCGCATCGCCGTCAGAAGATTGCTGAAGGAAAGCTGCGCGCCCTCCATCATCAGACTCCCGACCGCCGCGTCGTCCGTCTTCTCGAGCTGTCTGAACATGCGGTAGATTCCGATATAAGCCTCCCGCTCCTGCTCAGTGATATTGTGATTCTTTTCCAGCTTATACAGGAATTTGCTGAATTTCTCGCCGTCGTCCGAAGCCTCCGCCTCGACGCCGTCAAGATATTCATTCAATTCCATGACCGACATCCTCAGTGGATTCTTCCCCTCGCGGATCGCCTGCAACGTGACCGCCGGCGTCATTCTCCGTATCGCGTGGCGAAGTTCCATATCGTACTTCTTCACGGCGTCGATATTGTCATCTGTGATATCCATACTGTTGTAGCCGAGTATGCGGACCGCCCTGCGGTTGGCCTCGCTCGTCTCAAGTCCCATATCGTTCAGAATATCGTCCACATTGCGGAATGCCTTGCGTATGGAATCTCCCATATCCGCCCGCGGCGCCGTCATCAATGTCTCATAGGATTCCCGCGCGGCCTCATAAGCGTTTTTCAGAGCCGTGCCGCTCTCATGGACACTGTCCAGTGTAAACGGTTTCTCACCGTCTGCATACTCCGCGAGAACCGCCGCCGGCAGATAAGGTATCTCCGCCGTCTTCTGCTGCGTCTGCTCATAGAGCTGCGCCTTGTCCGCCGCCGCGGCGCTGTCGGACTCCCCAAAAAGCGTCCGATTCTGCTTCTCTTCCGCCTTCTTCAGCGCCTCCACCAGATCTTCAAGTTCTGCGGTGTCAATAGAATAGCCGCTCTCGATCAGCTTGCGGTTGGCTTCTATAGTCATCATCAGCCGAACCTCTTCGAGCTGCCGTCTCGCCGTAATCTGTCGCGGCGTCCCTTCCGTCACGCCGTATCTGTCTATCTGCTCCTGCGCCTTCGTCAGATTGCGCAGCGTTAATTCCTTGCCTTCCGAGACGGTCTGATCCGCCGCCTCATCGCTGATCTTCGCATAAGCCTCCACATAATCGGCGGCCTTCTCCAGACTGCTTCTCCCATCAGCCAGATTGGCGTTTCCGGCGCTCTTGCCGTCCGCGATCGCCGCCGCGACAGCCGCGAGAATCTGCTCCATACTCTGCGGAAGCTCCACCTGCCGGATCTCATGCAGCCTGTCTGCGGATTCCGCCGTCAGCGGAATCCCCGACTCAATCAGCCATTTCGCCTCTTCGAGATTCTCATCCGTGGTTTCCAGCCCGGCTTCCTCCAGAACCTTCTCCATCTGCGGTGCAAGCTGTTCCCAGTTGTACTCCTCCGCCTTCTTCGCATAGTAGCCGCCCGCATCTGAAGCGTAATAGCCATGGCTCTGCCTGTTGTCCGCCGTGGAGCTGTAACCTGCCAGATACATCTCGTCCACCGTCGGATTCATGCGGTTCTCCACCATATACCGCACGGTTCCGTCCTCCGGCTTCTCAAGCTGCGCCGCCCTGTCGTACGCCTGTTTCGCGTTCATGACATTCTCTTTGGTGACGGGAATATCATGCAGCCCGAACTGTTTGTACAGCTCTCTCGCAAAAGCCTCGCTGCCGGTGATTGCCCGAAGCGTCTCCGCGTCCAGATCATCGGTGTAGCCGACTACCTGCGTGCCGCCCTTCATGAGCTCCGCCTTGATTCTATCGACAATCGTGACAACCTCTTCGATCTCCATGTCTCCTGGGTGATAACCGTCTCTCTGCAGGCGGTCAAAATCTTCCTTCGACATAGTATTAGACATCACTGTCATATAGTCTCTCTGCGTGGCTACATCGATGAGCCCCGCATCCTGCATAACCTCTTCTGCGGTCTTTCCGTGACCTTTGTAAGCGTTGTTATCCATAACTGTGCCAGAAATGTCTAATGCGTAATCACCCGTCCGCCCTGTCCTGGCGGTCCTGGTGTCTCTATATGCGGTTGTCGCCCTGTCTACATTTTGATTCGTGTTCGTGTGGTCAAATGTAATCTTCATACAAATCTCCGATGTAGCTGTAATATAAAAGGGCGAATGTTTTTCACATTCACCCTTTATTTCGGCATGGTTATGCACTTTCTTAACCTTTTTGCCCCAGATACTTCAGAAAATGAATACGGCTGCTGTGTAGGGCGGCAGGTTGAAGGAGATGTTGTAATCCTTGAAATTGCACACGCCCTTGACCGCCGCAATCTCCGCCGGGATCTCATGCCCGTTGCCGCCGAAGCGCTTCTCGTCGCTGTGGAAGAGCAGCTTGTATTTCTTTTTCTTCGGCACGCCGACCATATAATTCTCCCACATCATGGGCGTCATGTTGATGACGAACATAATGTTGTTCTTGCCGGTCTTATCCTTTCTGTAGAAACTGTACACACTGTGGTCACAGTCGTCCGCGTTCAGCCACTCGAAACCGTCCCAGCTGTTGTCGATGGAGTACATGGCGGGATATTTGCGATACAGGTTCAGAAGCTCCTTGACATACTCATGGATGCCTTTATTCATCTCCTCGCCGAGCAGATACCAGTCCAGCTCCCTGGTTTCGCTCCACTCTCTCTCCTGCCCGAAGTCCTGCCCCATGAAGAGCAGCTTCTTGCCGGCATGCCCGAACATATAAGTGTATCCCGCACGCAGGTTGGCATATTTATCAACCGGATAGCCGGGCATCTTATTGACCATCGAACACTTCAGATGCACCACTTCGTCATGAGACAGCGGCAGAATGTAGTTCTCGCTGCTGTTGTAGGTCATGGCGAATGTCATGCCGTAGTGGTCGTTCTTGCGGAAGTAAGGATCCAGCTTCATATAATCGCAGAAGTCATGCATCCAGCCCATATTCCACTTGAAACTGAAACCGAGGCCGTCGTCCTCCACCTTGGTCGTCACCTTCGGCCATGCGGTGGACTCCTCCGCGATCGTCAAGAAGCCTGGGTATGTACCGAGCACGACAGAGTTCAGATGCTTGAAGAACTCGATCGCCTCCAGATTCTCATTGCCGCCGTACTTGTTCGGCACCCACTGGCCGTCGCGCTTGCCATAATCCAGATAGAGCATGGAAGCCACCGCGTCCACACGGATACCGTCGATATGATATTCCCTGAGCCAGAACAATGCGTTGGCGATCAGGAAATTCTTGACCTCGTTTTTGCCATAGTTGAATATCTTCGTCCCCCAGTCGGGATGCTCGCCGATCCTCGGATCGGGATGTTCGAAGATACATTCCCCGTCGAATCTGCCCAGTCCATGCGCGTCCGTGGCAAAATGCGCCGGAACCCAGTCCAGGATAACGCCGATTTTATTGCGGTGCAGCGTATTGACAAGATACATAAAATCATCCGGCGTGCCGTGCCTGGACGTGGGCGCATAATATCCCGTCACCTGATAACCCCAGGAACCGTCATACGGATATTCCGCGATTCCCATAAGCTCCACGTGGGTATACTGCATTTCTTTCAGATATTCCACGATCCTGTCCGCGAACTCTCTGTAATTGTAGAAGCCGTCCGGCGTACCGTTGGGATGCTTCATCCAGGAACCGATGTGACACTCGTAGATCGCCAAGGGCTCCTTCGTGTAATCCTTGCCGTCGCGGCTCGTCATCCAGGCGCTGTCCGTCCACTTGAACTTGCTGATGTCGCACGTCTTGGACGCGTTACCCGGGCGCATCTCCGCATAGTTTGCAAAGGGATCCGCCTTGTACAGTTTCTCCCCCGACGGCGTATGGATCAGGTACTTGTACAGTTCGTTCTCTCCCACACCGGGAATGAACAGCGTATAGATCCCGGACGGCCCGATCTTCTGCATCATATGCGTCTCTTCATTCCAGCCGTTGAAGGTGCCGATCACGTGCACGCTCGCCGCATTCGGCGCCCATACCGCAAAGAACACGCCCTTTTCGCCGTTTTCCACCGACGGATGCGCGCCGAGCTTCTTATAGATATCATAGTGCGCGCCCTGTCCGAACAGATACTGATCGGCCTCTGAGATAAAAACCTGATTCGCCTCCGCTTCGTTTTTTGCTCTGCTCTCTCTTTTTGCTGCCATAAGTTTCCCCCTCTTACTCTTTAATTATTTGCATTGTGCATAAAATCTTTTTCCCGCAGTATAATCATGTCATTTTCATCATAACGCTTTGCCAGCAAAATATCCATAAAATGTTTTGGCGTTCTTTTATTGGCGTGCGCGATCGCCTCGTCAACCAGTTCCCTGACCTCCGCCAGCGTCACCTCGTGATCGCTCGTCTGTTTGTCCGCGATCCTCGTGTGAAGCGCCAGAATACCGAACTCATCGATGGCGTACTCCATCTCCTCCGCATACTGTTTCGCGTACTCCACCAGCGCTTCGGCATTCAGCGGCTCGATGTCCACCCGCAGATTAAAATTGTTGCTCAGCTCCGCGTGATCCGCAAACAGCCGGTTGACACTCTGCTTCTTGTCGATGAGTATAAGCAGCAGGCCCATGTTATCCTTTTCCAGCACCTTCGTCATTTTGGAAATCGTGAGCGGCTTCAGGCGCGAAGCCTTC
This sequence comes from uncultured Lachnospiraceae bacterium, assembly GCA_947586255.1. Classification (GTDB taxonomy): domain Bacteria; phylum Bacillota; class Clostridia; order Lachnospirales; family Lachnospiraceae; genus UBA3282. The sequence continues at coordinate 32,059 of CANPXP010000009.1, forward strand.
TCAATGATGAGCGCTCCGTTGTCCAGTCTGCCAAAGGTCTCCGTCAGATCTCGCTTATTCAGCAGATTGGCCGAAACCTTGGCGACCTTGCCGGAAAAATTGCTGTCGCTATACTGCATTTCCCGGATCAGCGCCTTCGCCAGGGCCAGCGTAGCGATTTCTTCCTCCCCGGAGATAACGATATTGCCCGTGCAGGAAGCGAGACTCATATTATCCAGCGTATGTACCAGCTGCCGCTTCGTTTTGCGGTGATGTGCAAACTGCCCGAAAAGCTCCTGTTCTTCCTCTGTCAGTTCGCGATCCTGCAAGCTCGGCGCCGCCGGCGCCTCTTCCTTCCCGGTCGCGCCTTTTGCGCCTGCCTCTTTCTCCTGTGGCGCCTCCTTGGACTCTCCGGCTTCGGCGCTCTCCGCGTCGCCTGACGCAGCGTCCGTCTCCTCGATCTCTTCCAATTCCTCTACACCATCATCCGCCTCTTCCTCGGTCTTCTTCCCCGCGGCCGCCGTGCTCGCCGCAAGCCGCTCGGCCTCAGTCTTCACCGCATCCAGAGCGGAATTGATCTTCTCATCGTCATCCGGCAGCACAACCTTTTTGATGGGAGGCTTTTTGTCGGAATCTTTGATGATCGCGTCCACAAACAGCCGCTCCAGCTGCTCCAACAGCCCGTTCTTCGTCGCTTCATCGAAATCCGCGAAGATATTGCCCGTATGCTCCAGGATTCTCTGGCGCACCTGCTCCCTGCGCTGCTCCTGGTTCTTCCGCTTCATCTCTTCCCACTCGGCCATAACATCGTCTATGCTGAGCTGCCCTGTGATCTGCTTCTCTATCTTGGCTGCCTCGGGCACAACCAGACTGATCTGCCCGTCGTATTCCTGCGACAGGAAATTATCATACCGTGAAGGCGCTGTGTTCAGCGGCGTGAGCATCTCTCCCTTCGCCGCGACCTGCGCCTGCGCATTCAGCTTTATCTGTTCCACAATCTGCTGCGCGTCAAAAGATGCGGTATTCTCCGTGGCGAGCTGCGCGCCGATCTCCTGCAGCTCCTCCGCGCTAACGCTCTTCGATCCACTCTGCTCCGCGGCCGGAATCTCATCTTCTTTCACGGCGCTCTCTTCGGGCGCCGCTTTTGGCTGTTCCGGGAACTTTACGATAGCGGATTCGCGGAGCTTCTCTTCAACCACTTCGGGCGCCGGCATCTCCTTCGTCTCCTCCAAAAGCGGCGCGATCAACGTAGCGGTCACCGGATCTTCCTCCTCTTCTTCCTCTTCCGGCTCTGCCTCTTCCTCTGCATACGCAGACTGCGCCGTCTCTTCTTCGACCTCCGCCGCCTCGTCTACACTATCACCCTGCTTCTCTGTCTCGCCGTCATACCGCTCCTCTTCCGGCTCCGCTTCTTCTTTCTGAGACGCCTCCACATCGGCCATCCCTTCCGCCACAATCATCTGCAGATTGGTCGTGTTGCACTGTCCCAGATCGATTGTCTTAACTTCCGGCAGCTCCGTGGTAGGTTCCTCCGAAATCTCCTGCTCCTCATCTTCTGCCGCACGGCGAATCTCTCCCACAATCCGCGTATCACCGGATACGTCGTCGTCATCCGGCTCTTCCGGAGCCTCGATCTCGTCCGACTCGTCTTCCCCCGCCTCACGCTCTCTGATCCACTCGTCATATCTGGCCTGCTGCTTTTCATTCAGCGGCTCATGAAGCGCCTTCAGCTCCAGCGCCTTGATGACATATCTGCCGTTGCCGAAATAGCGGAACACACTGTCACATTCCTCTACACACTTGGTGGCAAGGCCGATCCTGTGATACAGATAGGCCAGCTCATACATCCATTTTTCCCTGGGATCACGCTTGGTGAATTCTTCCAGGACCGCTATCCTCTCCTCCAGGCTGACGTCCTGGGCCTCATAGAGCCGGTACTGCAGAACATACCGCCCGGTGTCCTGCGGCGCGATCTGCACGAACTCTTTGTAATACTCGATCGCCTCCACGTACTCTTCCAGCTTAATGGAAAGCTCACACAGAGAATATACAATCAATCGGCCCGTGGGGCGCTTCTCGTAAGCGAGCAGCAGAATATCCTTGCTCTCCCGATACCTTCTGTTGATCTTATACAGATCGCTGATCGTGCCGAGCATCATAACGCTCTTGACCCTGCGCCAGTCGATTGTGTCGGCAATACTGACAGCCTCTTCAAATTCCCCTTCCGAGATCAGTCTTTTGATCTCGTCGGCCCGTACTTTATATTCATACTTATCCAAGGTAGCCACCTCATCGCTGTATTTCCGCAGTCATCCGACATTTCAAGCCGAGCTGCCGCGCATTTTCCACATAGTAAGCCTATTTTCACTGTTTTAGTTTACCATAGCCTCATGTTAATGTAAATAAAATAAACATAAAAATAGCATCTCCATTTGGAAAACTTTCTGTGGAAAATATACCAATATATGGAGATGCCCCGACTCTTCATCACTCTATCTTGTATTTTATCCTCTGTCACCGAAGCTCGTACAGCCTGTTTGAAAGCTCGGCAAACCGTTCCAATGCAAGCGTTTCTCCGCGCACTGTCAAAGGCATTCCAAGCTCACCCAATACGGTTTCCACCTGTCCTCTGTCCAAGCCGAGATTTCCCGCGTTCGCGAGTCCGTTCGCCAGCGTTTTTCTGCGCTGGTTGAAAGAGGCGCGAATCACGGCAAAAAGCCACTCCTCGTCCCGCACCTCCACCGGCGGCTTATCATAACACGTTAGGCGAATCACGGCGCTGTCCACATTCGGCTTCGGCATAAAGCATGATGCGGGCACTTTGGCGATCATCTCGGGCTTCGCGTAATACTGCACAGCCAGCGACAGCGATCCGTACTCCTTGGAACCCGGCCCCACCCGCATACGATCCGCCACTTCCCTCTGCACCATGACCGTTATGCTCGCCTTCGGCACCCGACTCTCCAGCAGCGACATGATAATCGGTGTTGTGATATAATATGGAAGATTCGCCACAATCTTAAGCGGCCTGCCGCCATGCTCCGCCGCAATCCCGCGAATGTCTGTTTTCAGAATATCCTCATTGAGAACCGTCACGTTATCGTAATCCGCCAGTGTCTCCGCCAGAATCGGAAGCAGATTCCTGTCGATCTCCACCGCGACGACTTCCCCTGCCTCCTCCGCCAGCCGTTGCGTCAGTGTGCCGATACCCGGGCCGATCTCCAGGACGCAGTCGTCTTTCGTGATATCCGCCGCCTCCACAATTCTGTCCAATATACTGTTGTCCACCAGAAAATTCTGTCCGTATTTTTTCCGAAAATCAAATCCGTACCTCTGTATGATCTCCGCCGTATTTCTTCTGTTTCCCAGCGTGGCCATAGAAACCTCCCGTCCGCTCGGCATGCGCTCGCGTCGCAGCGCCTTCCTATTTTACGCGAAACAGCTTCTTCGCGTTATCGCCTGTAATTTTTTCCACCTCTTCACAGCTGATTCCCTTGAGCGCCGCGATCTCCTGCACCACATAGGGGAGATTCAGGGACGAATTGCGCATGCCGCGGTTCGGCTCCGGCGCCAGATACGGGCTGTCCGTCTCCAGCAGGATGCGGTCCATCGGAATATACTGTACCGCCTCCTTCAGTTTCTTCGCGTTTTTGAAAGTGATCACACCGCCGATGCCGAAGTAATACCCCATCTCCAGATATTCCCGCGCGATTTCCTTCGTGTAGGAAAAACAGTGGATCACGCCGCCGATCTTCTCCGCGCGATTCGCCCGCAGGATATCCAGCGTGTCCTTCGCGGCGTCCCTGGAGTGAATGATCACGGGAAGGCCGACCTCCCCCGCCAGCGCCAGCTGCCTCTCAAACCACAGCTTCTGCACGGAAGCCTCCGGTTCCTTCCAGTGGTAATCCAGACCGATCTCACCTACCGCCACAACCTTTGGCGCGGCGCACTGCTCCTTAAGCCACGCAAGTTTCTCCTCATTCAGCTCCTCCGTCTCGCTGGGGTGTACGCCCATAGCGCCGTATACAAAGGGATATCGCTCCATCAACGCCAGCGTGCGCCTGCAGTTTTCGATACTCGATCCCACGTTGAGCACATATTCGATTCCGTTCTCCCTGAGCGAGAGGAGCAGCCGATCTCGATCCTCGTCAAACACCTCGTCGTCGTAATGCGCATGGCTTTCAAAAATCATTTTCATTCCTCCCGAACAATTTCAAAACAATGTCTTAAAAATTTCTGAAAAAAATGCTTGCAATGCAAATGACATTATACTATAATAACTCTTGCGTGTTGGGACGGCGCCCAATCGCCGGATACGCACCGCTAGCTCAGTTGGTAGAGCACCTGACTCTTAATCAGGGTGTCCAGGGTTCGAGCCCCTGGCGGTGCACTATAAGGACTGATTTTGGAGTGATTGCACTCTGGGGTCGGTTCTTTTTTTGTTCAGAATACAATGCCGAGCGCCTCCACGGCAATTCCCGCCACAGCGCCGATCAGATAGAGCATCCCGATCAGGCGAAGATTCTCCCGCCGGTCGTCATTCACCCTGAGAAGCACCAGAAGCCCAACGCCCGTTCCGGACAGCAGGCCCGCAATCATCGCTCCCGCGCCCAGCACGCCGTCCAGATACAGCTGCGTGATAACCACGGAGGCCGCGCAGTTGGGAATCAGACCGATCAGGCCCGCCACAGCCGGTCCCAGAATCGGCCGGTCGAGAATCAGACCGCCGAGCACATCTTCCCCCACCCACGCAATCACCAGATTCAGGGCCAGGGATATCAGCAGAATATAGATAAAAATTTCAACCGTATGGTGCAGCGCGGACTTCCAGATACCGTTCTCACAGTGACAGTGGTGCTGTTCGCAGAGGTGATCGATCTTCACCTCTCCTCTGCTTCGTCGAAAAATACGGTCAATCGCCATCCCCGCCGCGGCCGCGACGACAAGCTTGGTCAAAAGCACCCTGAGCATCAGGCCAATCCCGACATTCTCGGATATCATAATCGGAAGCATCTCATCGGAGGTCGACAAAAATACCGCCATCAGTGTACCCATCGTGATGATCCCGCCCGCATACAGATTGGAGGCCGCCGCCGAAAAACCGCACTGCGGAAAAACGCCGAGAAGCGCGCCGAGAAGCGGCCCGCCCTTGTCCGCGTTCCGAATCGCCGCCTGCATCTTCATCCCCGCCTTGTGTTCCAGATACTCCATGACCAGGTAGGTGAGAAACAGGAACGGCAGGAGCTTTATGCTGTCTGTCAGACTGTCTGTGATGATATCCGTCATGTCCGATTTCGCTTCCTTATATTGTTCCTCGAATCACTTTACACACTAGAATACCGTTTCTCTATATAAAATGCAAGGCGAAAAACACCGGCGCCGAAAATAATAATTGATTATTGCGTCAAAATGTATTAACATATTAGGTGTGTACTTGTCGATTTCAGACAAAAGAGGAGGAATTTTCCATGGAAGGGTTAAAAAACATGATGGAGGAGGCCGTAGAGTATCAGCTCAACAAGATACTTCCCACAATGCCGAATGTCTGTTCCTGCGAAAAATGCCGGCTGGACATGGCATCCTTCGCGCTCAACAGACTGACCCCTCAGTATGTGAGAACCGACACCGGCGCCCTTTTCCAGAAATTGAACAATTCCTCCCAGCAGGCGGAAGTCGAGGTCATGACAACCGTTATGAACGCGATCAATATCATCAGCGCACATCCGAAACACGATACATAATGCGACAATATCGCAGACATACCAAGAGCCGGACATTTTGTCCGGCTCTTATTGACTCTTCACCTCTCAGGAGTTCGCTTTTTCCTTGCTGCGAACTGCTTTCTTGATATACGCTCCCACTTCCTCCTTCGGTATGGAGAGCGCCAGCGACATCTCGCTGTAGAGAAGCTCCTCCGCCCTGTGCAGATACTGTTCGTCCGAGGAGAGCACCTTCTTGCCCTCCTGCAGGCGCTTCTGCCTGCGCAGATAAAGCGTCTTGATGATCCGCACGAGGCTCTCGCAGTCGTATGTGCAGATCGCATCCTTGTACAGCTGCTCCCTGCTCTTTTCCTCCTGGATCCAGACGGTCTCGATCTCCGTGATCTGATCGACCAGCGCTTCCGCTTCCCGCTTGTTCATGATTCTGCGCATGACCACCTTGTCATTGTCGACCGGCGTGTAGACCGTACTTCCTTTCTCAAAGACAGGCTCCAGCACATAGTATTTGCGTTCCTTGTCCGATCTGTCGATCGGATTGTCCGTAATGGTAACAACGCGGCAGACACCGTGTCCGCCGCACATAATCAGTTGATCTTCCTTAAACATGGCTCCCTCCGCTTCGACCTTATATACCGACAATTCTCCATTACTATATATAGTTTAACACTATATTTTGGTTTTAGTAAGTGTTTTCCGAATATTTATGAGATTTTCGGCATTTTTGCGACAAACGCGGAGAGCGTTTTTGTGAAAAACTTCTATAAAGAATAACTGTTCAAATATTTCTCCTGCTCGGGTGTGAGCACATCGATCTCCTTGCCGAGGAATGCGAGCTTGCGCTTCGCCACATCCCTGTCCACTTCCTCCGGCACATCGATCAGCTTCTCGGTGAGCTCGCTGCCATGCTCCACCAGATATTTCGCGGAGAGCGCCTGAATCGCAAAGCTCATATCCATGATCTCCGCCGGGTGTCCGTCGCCTGCTGCCAGGTTCACGAGACGGCCTTCCGCCAACACAAAGATCCACTGTCCCGTAGGCAGCTTGTATCCCATGATATTCTTGCGCTGCTCCTTCTGCTCCACGGCGTTTGCCTTGAGCCACGCCATATCAATCTCACAGTCAAAATGTCCGGCGTTGCAGAGGATCGCGCCCTCCTTCATCTCGGCGAAGTCCTCCTTGTCGATCACGCCGTCACAGCCCGTCACGGTGATAAAGAAGTCTCCGACCTTGGCCGCCTCTTTCATCGGCATGACGTCGAAGCCGTCCATGACCGCCTCAATCGCCTTGATCGGATCAATCTCTGTCACGATAACCCGCGCGCCGAGTCCCTTCGCCCGCATCGCCGTACCCTTGCCGCACCAGCCATAACCGGCCACCACTACGATCTTGCCGGCCACGATCAGGTTCGTCGTCCTGTTGATGCCGTCCCACACGGACTGTCCCGTACCGTACCGATTATCGAAGAAGTGCTTGCACGCCGCGTTGTTGACGCGGACCATCGGGAATTTCAACTCTCCGGCCCTGTTCATTGCCTCCAGGCGGATAATACCCGTCGTCGTCTCCTCGCATCCGCCGATGATATTCGGGATCAGCTGCGGCATCTCCTTATGCACCATGTTGACGAGATCCCCGCCGTCGTCGATGATGATATTCGGTCCGGCTTCCAACACATGACGGATATGTGTCTCGTACTCCTCCTGGGTAGCATCGTACCAGGCGTGCACTTCCAGCCCGGCCTTGACAAGCGCCGCCGCCACGTCGTCCTGGGTGGACAGCGGATTGGAGCCCGTCACATACATATCCGCGCCGCCCGCGGCAAGCACCAGACACAGATACGCCGTCTTCGCCTCCAGATGCACGGAGAGCGTGATCTTCTTGCCCGCAAAAGGCTTGCTCTCACTGAACTCCTTCTCCAGGGTGCGCAGCAAATCGCAGTTGCGCTTCACCCACTCGATCTTTCTCTCACCGGATTCGGCAAGATTAATGTCTCTGATTTCGCTACTCATTGATAGTTTCCTCCTGCAAATTAATCAGCCGAATTTTTATTATAGTGATGGTCGTCTGTCCTATCATCACTGAAATCTATGGGAATGCGCCTGCGGCCCATTCTTTCCTGTCTCAGAAAAACATCTCCTTATACCACCTCACGGCCTCCGTGTACGCGCCGAATATCGTATCGGTGGAGATGCCCTTCACAACCAGCTGTCTGCCGACCTCCTGCCAGTCCGCGCTCTCATAATAGAGCATGAAGTCGTACACCTGCGCCAAGTCACCTTTGTGATCTATGAGCGCGTCCGAGATTTCCTTCGCCACATTCACCCTGCCGAGAGCCTCCTCGAGCGGCACATTCAGCACAATATCCAGCACGGAAAACAGACCGAGCAGGAAAAGTTCCTGCGCCTTCTGCGCAAGCCCGAAGGCGGGCGCGAGACATTCCGCGAACTTCGCGCGAAGCAGCGACTCTCTCGTGATCTCATTGGGCTTATCGGCGCAGAGCTCCTTCGTGATCACGGTGTTGATCCACTTCTTCAGCTCTCTCTGGCCGAGGATGGCCGCTGCGTGACGGATCGAAGTAACCTCCGAATTGACGGCGATCTTGTTGACCATCTCAAGCAGCGACAGAACCAGCGCCGTATCGCGCCCGATGATGTCCGCCGCCTGCGTCAGCTCATAGTCGTCGTCGTTGACGATCTTCATCAGCTCCAGATAGTTGACCTTCAAGGGCTCTATCTTCGTCTGTCCCTTGGTGACGGGAATCCGGAAGAAATCACCCTCAAACATACAGAACGCTTCATCGTCCTTAAGCTGGTCAAACAGTTCCTGGCTCTCTATGTTGCCGACACAGATCCTGATGTTGGGATATTGATGCGCAAAATAAATCTTCGCGGTCATCACGTCGACCTTCTTGCTGTCCAGGATAATGTAATCCATCGAATCGAGAATGCCCTTGTAATTCTCAAACTCCGCGATCGGCAGCTTCATCATCGCCAGATGATAGCCTCTCTCCTTCAGCTGCGCGAGCCGGTTCTTATAGTCGTCGCGATTCGCGATGGACTTGTCAAACAGAAGCACCAGACTGTCCTTCATGTCCTCCGTCTGGGACTCGATATCCGAGAATACATTGATCGGTCCGATCGGCAGGAACACCTTGGAATCCGGCGACAAAGTGTCAATGCCGATATTTTTGATGATCTCGATTCCGTCCACTCTGCCGGCGCCGTCGAGCACAGCCAGCCCCTGCAGCTCCGGATTGAGCAGATAGTTCTCCTTCTGTGAAAACAAAGAGTACGCGCTCACCTTCATATCCTTGTCAAAAAACGGTACCAACGTCGCAAGCATATCTGTCACCTTCCCCTTTTCATTTATATTTGGCACGGTTCACCGCCGATTTATAACCCGTATAAAATCATTTTTACATGTTTCAGCTATAAATTCAAGTCTATTTCGTGGATTCCTGCCAAATATAGTCTGGGAAATATGCTTTGGATGTGATATACTGTCCGCAAAAGCAGCACGGCTGACCAAAGGAGGCTCCTATGAAAATCGTAATTCTGGAAAGAAACAGCGTCGGCACGGATGTGGACGTATCCTGCCTGGAAAAATTCGGGGAAGTGACCTGCTACCCCAACACGGTGGCGCAGAACACCGCAGAGCGCATCAGGGATGCGGACATCGTCATCTGCAACAAAGCGCCCATGAACGAGACGACCATGAAGGACGCATCGAACATCAGACTGATCTGTCTCTTCGCGACGGGCTATGACAACGTGGACACCGCCTACTGCAAGAGCCGCGGCATCAAAGTCGCCAACGTGGTCAACTACTGCACCTCCATGGTGACGCAGCACACGCTGCTCCTCGCGCTCGCCCTCACGGAACGACTGGCGCACTACGACCAGTATGTCAAGTCCGGCGCCTACAGCGCGCAGGACCGCTTCTCCAATTTCGACAGAGTGTTCCACGACATGGAGAGCATGACCTGGGGCATCGTCGGCATGGGCACGATCGGCCGCAGAGTCGCATCGCTGGCACAGGCGCTGGGCTGCCGCGTCATCTTCTACTCCGCCTCCGGCCAGAGTACCTGCACGGAATATGAGCGCGTGGACTTCGACACCCTGCTCGCGCAGTCCGATATTCTCTCCCTGCACTGTCCGCTCAGTGACAGGACCAGAGGGTTGATCGACGGAAGCGCCTTTAAGAAGATGAAGAAGACCGCAGTTCTCATCAATGTGGCGCGCGGCCCAGTGGTGGATACGCAGGCGCTCTTCGACGCCCTGACGGACGGCGAGATCGCCGCGGCGGGACTGGATGTGCTGGAGAAGGAACCGATGGCCCAGGACAATCCGCTCCGCCAGATCCAGGACAGCACGAAGCTGATCGTCACGCCCCACATGGCATGGGCCAGCGTGGAAGCCAGAACCCGCGTCGTGGAGGAAACCTATAAAAATATAGAAGCTTTTCTGCACGGCGAAGAACGGAACGTGGTGTCGTAAGCCGCTCTGCAGAGATGATGCAGATATTTTTTGCGCCTCACGCTTTCAGTTGATTCATCCACCCGCGGCGCCTGAAAACGACGAGAGAGACGGCGAAGCGGATGCATTCCTCCAAGGACAGCGTGAAGTAGACCATCGGAATAGGCCAGTGGAGCACGAATGCAGTAAGGAGCCCCAGAGGAATGCCGAAGAGCCAGGTGCCCACCAGGTCAATGACCATGACGTATGTCGTTTTTCCGCCGCTGCGCAGGATACCGCTGCCGATAATCATGTTCAGCACCTTGAAGGGCATGACCGCAGCGTAGGCAGTGAGGATCTGAACCGTCAGCTCCCGGATGCCGGCCTCCACCTTGAAAATACGCACATACCATGGGCTTATAAAGAAAATCACCACAGACAGAAGCAGGGATCCCGCCAAGCCGTAGAGAAGGAGCTTTTTCGCCTCCCTATAGGCCATCTCCCTGTCCCCGTCGCCAAGGCGCTTGCCGATGAGGATCGCCGCGGCCTGACTCAAGCCGCACAAGGTCCCGATTGCAAGAGACTGCACGGGATTCGTCAGCGTCATGGCGGCGGTGGCGGCAGTGCCCAGATGTCCGTATATGCCGGCGTACACGTTTTCGCCCAAAACCCACATAAATTCACTGATCAGTAGCGGCAGCAGCATGGACAGATACTGTCCCCATGCAAAGGGACCCGCCGCAGCGCCTTCTGTTCTCTCCCGATATCCCAGATACATCACAAAAATGACTGCAAAATAGACGAGCTGTGAGATCAGCGTCGCAAACGCCGCCCCGGTGATACCGAGAACCGGCGCACCCAGCCGTCCGAAGATCAGTATCCAGTTCAGCCCGGTATTGACCGCCGCCGACGCAATCCCGGCATAGAGCGGAAGGAACGCCTTTTCCATGCACCGCAGATGGGTGGACAGAATGGTAACCCCCGCTATGGGGAAGAAGGTGCCGGACACGATGGCGAGATACCGCCCAGCCGCTTCCGCGGTAACGATATCGTCGATATAAAAGCTCATGATCTGCTTTGGAACAGCGACGCCGGCCAAAGTGAACAGCGCGGCAAGAGCGAGGCACACCCGCAGATTGAGGATCATACTCCGGCGGGTTTCGGCGGTATTTTTCTGACCCAGGTACTGGGAAATCATGATCCCCGCCACAGCGCCCACGGCGGATACGACCACGTTGAATATCCCCGTGAATTTTCCGGCAAGCCCCACCGCGGCCACCTCCACGCCTCCAAGCTGACCAATCATGACCTGATCCACCACGCCGAAGGACGCCTGAAGCATGGACTGCAGCGCTGCGGGAACCGCCAGAGCACATACAGAATAGAAAAAAGATCGTTCTCGTTTCATTTTCGTTCAGCCTCCCTGTCTGCAAAAAAGTTTTCCCGTCAGCTCAATTATAAACTGGCGGGAAAACGCTTTTCAAATCTTAAATCCGTAAGCTGTGACAAAAATGAAGCCGCGGTTTTGTTGAAAATGACAGGAAAATACCGGAGGCAGCCGATTCAGCAGCTCCTTGTGCTGTCCCGAATCACGAGAGACGTGGCGAGAGTAATGACCGGTTCCACCGGCTCACCGGCCCGCATTTTTGCGATGGCGTCCAGCGCCGTCCCGGCGCGTTCCGCATTGTCCTGACGGACGGAAGTCAGAGACGGGTAGACCAGCCCGCAAAGGGGCGTATCGTCAAATCCGGCGACGGAGATCTCGCCCGGTATATCGACGCCGCTGCTCTGCAAAAAGCGAATGAGATCAACGGCGTAGTAATCGGATACGGCAAAAACAGCAGAGAAACTCCTGATCTCAGGCAGCTTCTCCCGGTAAAAAGCCATCCGTTCCGCCTTGATCATCGGGATCATCATGAACTCCGCGCCGCACCCGAAGCCCTCACAAAAGCCTTTCCAACGTTCCAGATCCATGTCAATATCGTTGTCCGATAGGCAAAGGGCGCGCTGGTGCCCGCAAAGCCGGAAATACTCTCCCACCTGAAATCCTCCGCGGCGGTCATCAATGTTCACGGCACAGACGCGCTCCGCCTTGACGCCGCAGGCGTCGTAGACCGCAAAGGGTATGCGGACATTTTCGCGCAGATGCCCGTAATCCGCGCTGCAAAAACCGATCAGCACCAGTCCCTCCAGATTCCACATGGTGGCAAAGGAAATGATTTCATCAAGGTCGTTCACGGTTTTCACCATCATCTGTAATCCGCGGCCGGCCGTCTCAGCGCCGAGGGCGTTGAGCGCGGAAGCGATAAAAGCGTCCTCCAGGACGTGTGCTTCATATTTCTCGTGGGCATTGATGACCACTCCCACGATCTTCGCCGGGTTCTCCGCCAGCAGCACCTCCGCCGCACGGGGCAGATATCCCCGCTCCTCCAGCGCCTGCCGCACTCTGACAGCCGTTCGCTCCGACACCATGCCGGTTCTGCCGTGGAGCACATACGACACTGCCGCCGTACTGAGCCCCAGCTCCGATGCAATATCCGAAAGCCGTACTTTTTCTTCCATGTCACACCTCTGATCCGTTTCCTCTGTGCCTTTCAATGCAAGAACGGTCTTTTTCATACTACCACATCAACAAACAATTTTACAATCGGCTGTGAAAAGTCGTGCCCGACAGTACCAACACGCGGCATTGATATTAAAATCCGTATCAATTTCGGATAGGAAATTGTCGGCGGACATGCTATACTTGGCACAGAACAGCAAAAAAAATACGCCGCAGATCAACGGCAGGCGGGAGAAGATTTATGGAAAAGAAAAGATGCGATTTCAGTTTCGGCACGGGACAATATAAAATTTCGGAGAAAATGCTTCTCTACCACGACACCCGCTGGTGCAGACCGGAGCACCGCGATCAGGAGCAGTTCGCCATGCTCGTGCTGGAGGGAATGCAGGCGGGCGTGAGCTGGAACCTGATTCTGAATAAGGAAGAAAATTTCCGCAAGGCCTTCGACGGCTTCGACCCGAAACTCGTCGCCGTCTATGACGAGGCCAAAATTGAGGCGCTGATGCAGGATGCGGGCATCATCCGCAACCGGAACAAGATCAGGGCGGCGGTCACCAACGCGCAGGCGTTCTTGCGGGTGCAGGAGGAGTTCGGCAGCTTCGACCGCTATATCTGGGGCTTCACCGACGGGCAGGTCATCGACCACCACCTGGCGGACATAAAAGACATGCCGGCCAAAGACGAGCTCTCCGAACGGATCAGCAAAGACCTGAAAAAGCGCGGCTTCAAGTTTGTCGGGCCGACGATCATTTACTCCTATCTGCAGGGTATCGGTATCATCAACGATCACTGGGAGGAGTGCGAGTACAGGTAGGGCGGTCTCTCCCACATCTCTTAAAATTCCTGTTGACACCACCGCCGTTTTTTGTTATATTTCAATTAACAATTAGGTTAAATGTTAATCATCCTATGCCGACAAGCACGTTCGGTAACACAAAGGAGGCTGTCTCTTGGGACTGCAGCAGACACTGAAGGCGCTCGCCGATCCGATCCGCCGCGAAATTTTGAATATGTTGAAAAACGGCCGCATGTCGGCCGGTGAGATCACAGAGCATTTTCCCGTGACGGCCGCGTCGATCTCCAGGCACCTGTCGGTCCTGAAGGACGCGGACCTGATCCGGGACACCCGCGAGGGCAAATACATCTTCTACGAAATCAACACCTCCGTCCTGGAGGAGACACTGTTGTGGATTTCCGGCCTGAAAGGAGCTGACGACCATGCTGAAAAACAATAAAGGGAAACTTCTGGTATCTTCTATTATTATCCTGCTGCCTATGCTGGCAGGTCTTCTCCTGTGGAACAGACTGCCTGACAGCTTTGGCCAGAAAGGCTTCACTGTCTTCGGGCTGCCGCTTATCCTGCTTGCGGCCCACTGGGGCTGTCTGCTGGCGACATCCCTCGACAAAAGGCAGCGCAGCCAGAATCCCAAAGCGCTGGGCATGATCTTCTGGATTGTACCGTTTACCTCTCTCTTTGCCAACGGCATCACCTACAGCACCGTCCTTGGCAGAAGATTTGATCCCCTGATCATCACCCCGCTGATGACGGGACTCCTGTTTATGTTCATCGGAAATTATCTGCCCAAGACCAGGCAGAACCAAACGCTCGGCATCCGGATCTCCTGGACGCTGAACAATGAGGAAAACTGGAACCGGACGCACCGGTTCGGCGGCAAAGTGTGGTTTATATGCGGTCTGATCCTGATCTTTTCGGTATTTCTGCCGGATGGCCTGATTATGCCGATCAACCTTTGTGTATTCTGCGCGGCCGTCCTCCTGCCTGTCGCCTATTCCTACGGTATCTACAGGCAGCACCGCAGTGAGGGGATCTCCTATGCGTCCGCGCCGAAGAGCAAAAACCATCGGCTGGCTGCCGGCATCTCCATAGCCGTCGCTGCTCTGCTTCTGCTCGGCGTCGCTATCCTGATGTTTACGGGCGATATCGAGTACACCTGCACGGAAGACGGCCTCGAAATCAAGGCCGACTACTGGCGTGATCTCACAATTGACTACGCACAGATCGAACAGGCCGACTACCGCACGGATCTCTCTGCTGGCATGCGGACGAACGGCGTCGGCTCCGCCAGACTGCTGATGGGCACATTCAACAATGAAGAACTCGGCACATACACGCGCTACTCATACACCGGCGCAACTGACTGCATCGTGCTGCAGATCGGCGGCGAAACCCTCGTCCTCGGCGCAAAGGACAACGCCGAGACAAGGGCCCTGTATGAAGCTATTCTATCTCATCCAGCCGCACCCTGACCTGCCGCACCTCCACGCCGTGATTCTTCCGGTACGACTGTGCCAGCATATCCCTGTTGTCCCAGTAGGTATCGATGTTTTTTACACGGCAGCACTCCGAGAACGTGCCGTCCCATGCGTAAGAGATCACATAGCCGTACGCCGGCTGTGCCGCGGCCGCTGCTGCCTGTGACCCAAGAGCGTCCTGCGCCGGCGCCGTCCGCCCGCCGCCGGGACAGAAGAGAAAGGCCGCCTGGCTGCCGGCCGACTCTTCCCCGGTCTGCACATCTTCGCCTGCAGGCGTATATGTGATATAGTACGCATAACTTTCCCCGTACGCCGCCGCGTCAGCGCCCAGCTTATCCTTCAGGAAAGCTTCCGCCTTTGCCTTCAGTTCCGGGAGTTTTTCTTCCGCTTCTTCCGGCGTCACCGGCTTCTCCCGCGCATCCGCCAGATCGCTGCCGCTGTAGGAGGCGTACACCAGACTGCCGTCCTGCGCGCTGATATAAAAATAGTAATACTGTCTGCCCGACACATCCGACCAGTTCACCATGTAGGTGTCTTTCTCTCCCGACCCGGCATAACCCGCATCCTGCGTCTCCTCAAAGTACGAATTCTGCTCCATACCGTCTCCCGTGATGCCGTACAGTTTCTGCAGCCACGCCTTCGCCGATGCGACCGCCTCCTCCTCGGTGATGCCGCCCGCCTCGGCCGCCTGTATCGCCGCCTCTTCTCTCGCCTGCCTGTCGGCTTCGATCTCATCGGCATACTCTTCCTCATAGCGCTTCTGCAGGGCGTAATTGCGCTTCACCTCAAAGTCGATCAGCTCTAACAGCTCCTCGTCGGTGAGTTCCCTGTCCGGCAGATGGAAGCTGCTGTCGGTAGTCAGATACCACAGTTCATAGTTCCCCGCTTCCTCTGCGCTGCCCGCCTGCGGCAGCTCACCTTCCGGGAATTCTCCCTCCTGATACCTCCCCCAAAGCTCTTTCATACGGCGCCGTTCGTCCGCCGAATATTCCCGGGAGTAACTGTCCGCGCCTGCCGGCTGGCTGTCCAGCATCTCCGCCGTCGCCTCATGCTCTTTTGCCGGGATCTCCTCCATGCGCTCTTTGACAAGAGAGGACACAAGCGCTCTGACGGGAATCCCGATCACGCAGACCGCCAGAAGTACGCCTGCTGCTGCTGCCGCTGCCGCCACGCGCGGAATCCGATGTGCTATGCGGCGCGCGGGCGCGATCTTTACCCCCCCCCTGTTTTTTTCGGTGCGTTCCTCTACGTTGCGTATGATCTCCCGCTGCATCGTCTCCCTGATCTCTATCGCTTCCACTGCATTTCTTAAATCCTGCAAGTTCACTTTTTTTCCCATTTCCGTGCCTCCTTTTCCGCACTTTTCTCCAAGCCTCTCTATGACTGTTCCGTCTCATCCGTCAGGGTAAGCCGCAGCGCTTTTCTGCCTCTCTCCAGCCGCTTCTTGACCGCATTGAGCGAGATGCCTAAGATATCCGCGATCTCCGCCGTCTTATAGCCCTCGATATAGTGCAGACAGATCACCGACTTCAGAGATTCCGGCAGATTGATCAGCGCCGCCAGCACCTCGCTCTGCTCTGGCAGCTCGCAGTAGGCCGAAATCTCGTCCAATTCCGCCTGCGGATGCCTGATCCGGAATCTGTGAATGTCACGGCACCGATTGACCGCCACCTTGATGAGCCACGCCCGCTCGTGCGCCTTGTCGCGAAAATCCGGGGCGTGTTCTATATAGCGGCAGAAGACGTCCTGAATCACATCCTGCGCGTCCCACTCGTTGCCCGCGACGACCAGACATATCCTGAAAAGCATATTGCTGTACTCTTTCACAAGTTCTTCGACTTTCATGCGCTCCTCCTTTGTCGATTCCGCAAGCATTGCGCGCGCTGCTTTCTGTATTTCTATTATATACACGCAGTCGGAATTGCAAGGGTGACATACCGCGGGATATGACTTTTGACGCATTGACATACCGCCGACATTTCTATAGTATTATGATGAAACAATCATCGGGTTTATGTTTTGCGCCGCCGACTGCGGAGGAGACAATTATGGTTTCGACAATCTTACACGGCTTATGCGGTTTTTATTTGCAGCTTGCGCCCTGCAGCTTTTTCTGCCTCTACCCTTTTCTCGATTCCTTCCGCTATTCCAAGCGGCGGGTGATTGGGGCCATCTGCGCCGTCATGGCCGTCATGTCGGTTGTCTTTACCTGTGTTTATGTCGCCATGGATATTCCCTCCGGGACATACAATAATTTCCTTCCGCTCAACCTGATTTTCCTGCTGACCGTCGGCTTGCTGATGGCCGTCTATTTGGCCTGCATCCGGGCGGCGGCGATTCATATGCTCTATACGGTGATTCTGGTGCTCAACTACGGATTTCTGACCTCGATGCTCGGAGACTGGATCGCTCCTGTGAGTTATCTGTACGACACCGGTTTCCTTCTGGTGAGCGCGCTGTCTACCGCCGTCATGTTTTACCCTATGCTGCACATTATGCGGCTCGCCCGCAGCGCCTTTGACAGCAGCATCGATCTGAGCGTCTGGAAATGGTTCGCGCTGATTCCGGGATTGTTTTTTGCCGCAATGCTGCTGTGCTATCACATTCCCATGAGCAGCGGCCTGTCCTCGGAAAATCTGTTAAATATTTTCATCCGGGCCATGTGCGTTCTGATGTTAATCATCTGCGCCATCAGCCTGCGCGCAATCCAGACCCTGCACCGGCAGTCGGACAAGCAGGCGTCTCTGGAGATCGCCGTCAACCATTACAAACTCGTGGCGGAACACACCGATAAAGAGCGGGAACTGCGGCACGAATTTCACCATCACATGACCGCCCTGTCCATCCTGATACAGAACCGTGATTATCAAGGCGCCGAAAACTACCTGAACAAAATCTCACAGCTTGATATCGACGCCGCCGAATTTTATACGCCCCATATACTGCTCAACTCCATGCTGGCCGGCTACCAAAAACAGGCAGCCGCTGCGGGGATCCGAACGGACTATGTCATTGAAGTCCCGAATCCCATATCCATGGAGGATCTCGACTTGTGCCAGTTTCTCTCCAATCTGCTCGACAACGCTTTAGAAGCCTGCTCCCATCTGGAAGCCGGCATGCGGCGGCTGTCCCTGACGCTCAGGCAGAAGGGACGCTTCCTCTATTTTTGCTGTGAAAATTCCTGCGACCCGAAGTGGCTGCATCCCGCGAGCAACGGGTTTAAGACGACCAAATCCAATGAGTTCTCCCACGGTTACGGCATTTCCATCATGAAGCGCATTGCAGAAAAATACGCCGGCGATTTTCGCACCGACGTACAGAATAATGTTTTTACGGTCACGGGGTATCTGTGTATGTAATGTCTTATCAGATAGAAGGTTCCTTTCCAAATAAACATAAAGTCCTATTCTATGGTGAGAAGACTATCTTTAAAAGCCTTCGGATAAGACAATTTTATAACAGCTTGCGCGAACACAATAACATAAGCATATACTGTTCCTTCACCAAAGCGATCATGCAACAAACTTTTACCATCGGGACAGAAACTAACCTCATCTGGCAGTGATCTCAAATATGGTAGTTCAATGATCTTTGCAGGGCAATCAGGAAAACTTGCTTCAAGCGCCACAACTTGCCCTTCTCCAAAAACTTCATGTTTTACGATAGCACCGGCCGGTATTAAAAATTCTTCTAAATCTTTGCAAGCAATAGTTTCTCCTGCAATTTCAGACGCTTTTTCATAAACAGTAGTATCAATATATTGTTTCCACGCTGGGGCTTCTAAGATATCTCTGCGGGACTCGCATCCTACAATCAACTCTCTAAGTTTTTCAGGATTTGCTTTATGCGATTCAAACATTGCCACAAAATATTTCTGGAACTGTCCTAATGTCAACGGAACAATATCCAACCGCTGTTTTACATCACCTTTGGCATACCAAATACCATGTCTGAATGTCTCTGCTGTGTTTGTGTCGATACGAACAGCAATAAACATACCGTATACAGGCTTATCATATTTCAGAACAGCATCGGAAACGTGCCGCCTGACAGGTTCGCCCTCCATTGCTTCCTGGCGGGAAGATGTGGACATAGTGACTTCAGTCAAGATTGTAAAGTCATTAAATTCACAATACAGATCTCCTTTTCCACCGCCCGCGGCTGAGACAGGCATGAAATCAGAATCCAATTTGAAGCCACGAACTTCATAAGGCTTATTGACCAAGTGATCAATCGCCAATACTGCGCGCCAGAGTGTCCATTCAAGATACGCTGGCGTTTCATCCCTGGGTACTTCAATGGCATTATCTTCATCGTAGATCAGCTTACCGCCGCCTTTGATTAGCAATGTCATATAATCTCTGATTTCTTCCCACTGATTACACTGATCGTTGGCATACTGAATTTCGTCTGTTTGAGAGAGAATATTTTCGAGCCGCTGTCTTGCAATATTGATTTCTGCCGAAGTATTCAGAGGCAGATCAGAAATATCAAATAGTATATGACGCTCTTTCATCTGCCTGATTAAATCATCCAACAAGGATTTTGCGACATCCAAGTTGTCAGTAGGTAACGGTGCACCAGCGCAGAGCAACTTATATTGCTCCATAATAGGAGCGGAACTTGCGGTAGATTTGGCAAGTTTCTCTGCCAGAATATGCTTTGCAGGAACGATCATAAGCCCTCTGCCTTTTCGTTGAAGCACACCGGAAATACGAAGGTATCGCATATTCATATCGCTGTAATCCAAGAAATTATCAGCTTTTTTGTCATAGTTTTCGCCTCTTTCGGCAATCTCTTTTCTGTCAAAGGCCCGCTTAGCCGGGGCAGCAGCCCTCCGTTGGCGCAGATCAAGTATTTTGTCAACAACTTCATCTAAGTTATAGCTGGGATTAGTAGTATGTCCCCACAGAGCAAATTCGATTCTGCTCAGTTCTGAAACTCCCGTGCGCTTCTCAAGCTCCAACATGATTGCTAGCAACCACCTTAACGGAGAAAAATAGTGTGTACCATCTGGCATCGGAAACTGTTCTACGCTCATCGCGCGGAGATAACATTCCTGTACAGCGGGGTATGTATCTGCTTTTAGAAACGATCTGCCAAAGGGCGTAATGTCGTCTAATGCGCCGAGTTCCTCTTGTTGACCATCTTTCGTCTGAATCTGCGGATAAATCAAGCCGTTCTTGGCAAACATCAAACGCCATTTACGGGCATGACTCCCAGAGCTGTCCTTACCTTCTTCGTTCTGAATGATACCTTTTTCATCAAGCAAATTCATAAATCCAAGTTCATTTTCACGCCCATGAAGGTGACCGACAAATGCAGAGTTAGCAAAGACAGAAAATCCTTCTTGAATTCGATTAGGATTGCGCAGGCCAGTGTTGCCTACCAACCATATTTTGATCTGCTCGCTCATGCTACAACCTCCAATTAATATCCAACAAAGAGATATTCCTGTACGGAATTTCTATGTGATTTTGCGTCACTTTGGTTGCCAAAAGAATATTTATAGTTCACCGGAATCACTTCCACATGCTCTCTATATTTTGCCATAATTGCTACCATTTCATCTTGCGTAGGCAAGCTGTTTGAAGAATAGGAAACAAGCAAAATGCTATTCGCAAATCTTCTAAATAGATGATCAAACGCATCTGCTGCGCCTTTGCGAGTAGCAAATGGCGTAGGATACGATTTGAACTTCTTGGTTTGCGTATGTTGCTGAATTTCAACACCCTTCCAGTCACGGGCAAGGCCTTCAACAAAATGATATCTACGAACATACTCATTGTCAGATAGTGGAGAGTAATACGGTGGGTCAATGTAAACCAAATCTGCTTGCTCCACTTTCAAATCCATAGCGTCTCCCTGCTTGGAACAATTGACTTGACCATTGTCAAACACAGCATTATTGACTGCTTCAACAGCCTCCAGAAACTGCTGGGCAAGTGTTTTTTGTAAATCCTTACGACCATCATTGTATCGCTGTCCTGTGTAAGTAAATATACCGCGAGGACGTTTCTTCATACATGCCCGAATTAACGCTGTCATTGCAATAGCGTGTTTATATTGATCTTTGATAGCAGCGATATTGGTACGGAGCGTATCAATCAAATCATTTTCCTCATCGCTATAATATAGATCTTTGAAAGTCGATGCCACAAAATGATCTGACTCCCCATGTGCAATAATCAATTTCTCTGCTTCTTCTAATGGTAAAGTAATTGAATTGTTTTCTACCATTGCCTTAGTAAATGTTGCGGACATGGCCATATAATCATTACTGATCACTGCTTTGCCCTGTGCTTTGAACATATAGCTGACAATACCGGATCCTGAGAAAAGATCCACAACAGTATTCACCTTAAATTGCGAGGCAACTGACCATATTTCAGACAGCAGTTTACTCTTGGAACCCATAAAACGAGTCGGCGGATAAACTGATACCTGTTCCGGCAGAGGCTGATGGAGCAGTTTTATTAAAGTGCGCTGCTTCGGAGGAATGGTAACAATGACATCCTCCCCTTTGCGGGTACTTCCATTACAAGAAATATGCCGCTTTGTTTGAATGACATCAATATTGAATGGCGCATATAACTCATGTACCAGCGGATGATTGGAATTTGTCAAAACAACATGACAACCCCGTTCATGTAAAGTCATGATCATCTTCGCGAGTTCAACATGATCCTCCTCGTAAAACTGTTCTTTGGTATATCGCTTAAAATCAGCATATTCAGAGATAGGCAAATACGGAGGATCCAGAAAAACAAAGTCTCCCGGCTGAGCGCAATGCTCCAAGACCTGCAGATAGTCGCCGCATAGTATATCCGCCCTTTTCAATGCTTCAGATGCTGCTCTCAATCCAGCCTCGTCGCAAATCTTAGGATTTTTGTATTTCCCATAGGGAACATTAAATTGTCCCTGTTTGTTGACACGATATAATCCATTAAAACAAGTTCTGTTCAGAAATATCGTCCTTGCAGCAGCTTCCGCCTTGGGGAGTTTCGTCCATTCCTGACTACGAACAGCATAAAACATCTCGGAAGTATTTTCGTACTGTTTAAGAAATTGAATGACATTCTCTGCATGATCGGCAACTTCCCGATACATGTTAATCAATTCAGGATTGCTGTCCGCAATAATCGCGCTTTCTGGCTGCAAAGCAAAGAACATCGCGCCACCGCCAAAGAATGGTTCAATATATCGACCATAGGAGCTGGGTACTCTAGGTAAAAGATCTCCTAACATCTGTGTTTTACCACCAGCCCATTTCAGAATAGGCTTGGCTTGAACAGGCTCTACTTTTCTAACTGCTTGCTCTGCCATTGTACTGCTCTCCTCAATAGTTTCAAAGACCGCTGAATTCTATCACAGTCTTGTTATGTTTTCAAGATATACTGTATAATTTTGTTAAAAATAAACTGTCCATATAGTTTATCATAAACGCTTCAAAATAAACTCCCTGTTACAACGTATTACATCCGCAAGATTTCTCGGCGTAAAACCAAGTATATCCGCCCCTACATTATAACAGTTTGGCCTCTCAGATAATATAGAAATAGCCTCACTGCGAGAATTATGCACATGTCCGTATAAATGGATCGTATTGCGGTAATACCCGTCCCACTCCAAAATAGGATAATGGAACAAGACAACGAGAGTGCTGCCGTCCGTAATGCGCAGATATTCCTGTACAGACGCAAAATACTTTAAGAGAAATCTCCCAGAATATATACGTCATCCTCATCATGCACTGCCGCGTTCCAGTTATTGATCAGGGTTTCATCCATCTCTTCTACGGAAGAAAACGGTCTGTTGCACATCTTTATGACATTGTAATGGCCCAGGTGAAGGTCAGAGATATAAAAATTCATGAATAAACACCTTCCGCTTTCTGCTTTATTTTTTCTCTGTCAAAACATCCGCCGTTGTTGTAAGTATACCACAGAACAAAATGCCTGTGTAGTTTCCTTATGCAAGGTTGCCGTTTCATATATTTTGTGTTAAAATAAACAAAATATCGGCAGAAAACAAGGGGAAACGCAACGAACGAGCTGACTGATCAGGGCCGACAACTTTGCGCCGCAGCTTTGACAGCACAGGGAGGTATGAATATGCAGCAATCTTTTTGTTACATGACAAAATCCGGTCGGAAGCGAAACATAGAGGTATACTGCGGAGAACTGGAAGAGCTGGATCTTCAGGCGGATCTGTTGGTCTGTTCCGCTTTCTTACATAACTATATGCCGTCTCAAAGTTCGCTGATCGGTACGCTTCAGAGAACGTACGGGATCTCCGTGGAAAGCCTCGCGGCTCAGCCGGAGGTCGATATGCGGGAACTCGGCATATGGATATCCGGACCGGTTGCGGACGCGCCCTTTCGGCGGATTGCCTGCCTGGAGATGGAAGGTCGCGAACAGAAGCTGCAGTCTTATTTTGAGACCGTCTTCTTTGCGCTCGCCAGCGGAAACCGCAGAGGCTGCAAAATCAGGACGATCGCCCTGCCGTTGGTGGGAACCGGCAATCAGGCGATGAATCCCCAGGATATCTTTGTGCCGCTGATCGCGGAGAGCCTGTATGGTTTTGAGCTTGTGGAGGAGTTGGAGAAGATCGTTTTCTTTGAGCGAGACGCGGAGAAGTATCGCTATATGTGCGAGTATCTGGCGCAGGAGCTGGAGAAAGAGGAGAGCCGCTCGTTTTTCATCAGCTACAGTCATAAAGACGCGGTCGCTGCCGACCTGATCGCCAATGTTCTGGAGCGGAACGGAATGAAAGTATGGATCGACCACAAAAAGATCCGCAATGCGAATTATCCGGAGGAAATCATCCGGGCGATGGAAACCTCCTCGGCATTTATCATTCTCGTCAGTACCAATTCCCAGAATTCCGTGGATGTGAAGCGTGAGCTGCGCAATGCCGGAGAATTTGAACGGACCATCGAGCTCCAGATTCTTCCGATACGTCTGGATCGTGAGGAATTTACGCCGGAGGTCAAGTATTACCTCGCAGGCAAAAACTATTACGAGCTGCCGGATGTCACGGAAGAAGCGGTCGCCGAAATCTGCCGCAAGATTGCGGAAGCATCCCTGCCAAAGCGAAATGCAGAGTGACGGTAATCCGGCAACCGCTTTTCCCAAACGCTCAATTCATCATCATCCATCAATAATGTAATCCTGCGGGTCGATAAACTCCCCGTTCCTGCTCAGGGCAAAGTGCAGATGCGGTCCCGTAGCCCTCCCCGTCTGTCCCACGGCGGCGATCTTGTCGCCGCATTTTACCTCTTCGTCTTTTCGGGCGGTAATTTCCTGACAATGGCAATAATAGGTCATATCGCCGTTCGCGTGAAGAAGCACGATATAATTACCGTCTTCTGCCGAATATTCCGTCTCATATACCACGCCGTCTGCTGCCGCCTTGACGTCGGTGCCCTTCTCCGCCGCATAATCGATCCCCTCATGTCTGATGACTTCCTGCGTGGCAGGATTTATCCGCTCTCCAAAAACAGCGGATATTCCGGTATATTCGCAGGGTTCCGCATAGAGGCGCTCGCTGTCCGCAGCGGAAACGTCAGCCCTCTCTGTATTGGCATTGCCGGATTCCGCATCGGCCTCTTCCTGCGGTGCTTTGTTTTCTGTGTCAGGCTTCTCATCTGCCACAGCCTCTTCGGCCGCGGGCACATCGGCTGTTCCGCTCTCTGTCTCGTTCTGCTTTTCATCTGCCGATGCCTCTGCCTGTATCGGTTCCATGGGCCGTACCGTCCCGTCTGCCCTGTCCGCAGATACACCTGTAAAAGTGCAGCCCACCGTGACAAGCATCAGAAGCGCCGCCAGCATACCCGCCCACAGCTTGCCGCTGCCGCTGTTTTCCACCAGCCGCCTGATCCTTTCTTTCAGCTCCGACCGGCGCGGGCGCAGCATTGTGCCGCGGGGATAAAAGCTCTTGCCTCTTTTCACTTTCGTAAATGCCAAAAGCATTTCACTGTACGCGATCCGTTCTCCTTGCCGCAGACGGCGGGTCGTGCCGTAGTCACAGGCGATCTCCCCGTCTTTGGCGGAGCATATCGCTGCGATCCACACCAGCGGGTGGAACCAGTATACGGTGACGAGCGCAGCGCGCACCAACGCCCAGAGATGATCCCCGTGCAGACAGTGCACCTTTTCATGCGTCACGGCATAACGAAAATAATCTGAATTCTTGTCAAGTTCTGTGCCGACATAGACTGCCGGGCAAAAAACGCCGGCCAGACACGGCGTCTCCAAACCCTTAACCCTATAGACCGGAATATGGCAGTTCTCCGCCGCATCCCGCGCGCCGCCCGTACAGCGGGTGCGGCTTCTGCGCAATCTCCGCAGAAAACAGCCATGGGAAAGCAGCAGAACGCCTCCCACAAGCACGCTTCCCGCAAACCATACCACAGGCAATACCCGGCCTGATATCTCTGCTATAGAGCCGCGCCGGTCCGTCTGACTCACAAAATTTTTCTCTTCGTCCGCAGCGACTGTCACATGATCCGTTATGATGTGAGCCGCCGCAGCATCCGATTCTCCGCCTTGCCCGCTTAAGTCTGACCTGTCCGCCGCAACATACCGCTGCAGCGTCTTTTCCTGCCGGCCGTCGGCTGCTCCCGCAACCCGGAGCACGCTGAGCGGACTGTCCAGAAAATTAAACGGCATCATCAGCCGCAGAACCACGAGCAGCCACAAACCGTACCGCAGATATGCGTGCAGTCTCTCCCCGAACAATTTCTGCACCGCAAGTATTGCCATTATCAGAATTGCCGTCTGTATCATAATCCCTGCCATGATCTTTTCTCCTTCTCACTTCTTCTCTTTTGCCTCTTTGATGATACGGTACAGTTCTTCCATCTCCGCGTCGGAAATCTCCTGCTTTTTTACCAACGTGTTCACCAGCAGGCCGAGACTGCCGTTATAGATCCTGTTCAGGAAACTGTTCGTCTCAGACTCCACCACTTCCTCCCGCTTTACGACCGCATAGTACTCCCGCGCCTTTTCTCCTTCCCTATAGGCAATACAGCCTTTTTGTTCCAGACGTCTGAGCATGGTCTTCGTGGTGCTCTTCGCCCAGCCGGTTTCCTGTTCCATCGCTCTGATGATCTGTGTCGCCGTTTTCGGCGAATCTTCCCAGAGATATTCCATAATGTACCATTCATTGTTTGACAGTCCGACGCCTCTCTCTTCCATAACTTCCTCCCTGTTTTTAAACTATCTGCCTTATTAATTTTCCTCCATCCATTTCATAAACTGTATCGCATAGCATACGGATATCTTCTGTATTATGGGATACGATCAAAATCGTTTTTCCCTCCGCCTTCAGGCGCAGCAGCAATTCTCTGATTTCTGCGACGCCGCTTTTATCCAAGGCATTCATAGGCTCGTCCAGAATCAGGATATCCGGATTTTCCATAATTGCCTGGGCTATCCCCAGCCGCTGTTTCATGCCCAAAGAAAATTTCCCCACATGTTTCCTGTCATCCGGATCAAGCCCCACTAAGGACACAGCGTTACGGATCTCCTCCTTTCCAATCACGCCTTTCAGCGAGGCCAGATAATCTAAATTTTTATAGGCGCTTAAATTCGGCAAAAAGCCGGGCGCCTCGATAATCACGCCAATACTTTCCGGGAAATCCACGTCTTTTCCGATCTCTTTCCCATTCACTGACACATACCCTTCATCCGGCCGCACCAAACCGCATATTATCTTAATGAGAACAGTTTTGCCGGAACCGTTCCTACCAATAATACCATGGATTTTCCCTTTTTCAAAAGATATACTGACATGATCCAATACGCTGATGCCCTTGTAAGACTTAGAGACTTCCTCTACCACGATCACGTTTCCCATATTTCCTCTTTTCCGCCATTTCTGTTGGCATGGCTTTTTATCCTGTTTCTTTGTTATGCCCGCAGACCCTTTATGATACCTATGACGGCGCCGGCGATCACAACTGCCGAAATTCCCATAATCGACAACAGATAACCGCTCCTGCATGCTTCTCCGACCTGGCGTATCATTCCCCAGTAGGGCGGCAGGTAAGCTGCTGTCTGTGGAAAAATATCCCCGATGACGACCATAATTCCTTCTACGGCCAGATAGAAAACTACGGCCATATGGATCCCTTTACTTTGTGTACATAATGCCACGGAAACCATAGACACGCAAAAGCTATGCACAAAAAACAACAGCAGGAACAGCAAAAATCCTCTCCTTTTATAACCCCCGTTTCCCGCACATATTTCTGTCAACACTGCAAACAGGAGAAGATAAAGCAGGTTGGCGGCGACAATACCCATAAACCGCAAAAAAAACCATTTTTTTACAGTCTTTGCCCTTACCATGGTATAGAACCGAAGCCCACCTATTTCCGCATCCATGAAAAGAATGCTCACCGCAACCGGCGGCAGCACACACAAACTCCAGCGCATCATTCCTATCATATCCGGCTCTCTGCTCTCCTGCGGAGAAAAGCCGCCCAAAATATCCAGAACATCCTTTTGTCCGGGTGTGACCGCGAAAAGCAGCAAAAAGACGGCAAGATAAATCGCGATCGCCCTCTTGTCCATTATCCTGCTGATCATTTTTCTGTTCATTGTTTCGTTCCTACCGATATCCTAAAGTCATATTTTGGGATTGCCTGAAAGATGAAAATAAGCAGTACCGCTGCCGCGACTCCAAACACCAGAAAGGACTGCCCCAGCGATGGCAGCAATTCCCTATATTCTCCATTTATGCTATGGTACATCAACAGGCTGTTCCCCAACAGGGAATATCTCGCGTAATAACTGGACTGAAAAACACTGAGTATCATATAAAATACCGCATGAAGCAGCATGGTAACGGCATATCCCAATGTCCTCGGCAGTTTCAGGTTGCAAAAAAAGAGAAAAAGGCTCATGGTAAATCCATACGCCACATTCAGCATAACAGCGGCAAGAACTGCCTGTAATGGGCTCAACCGCAGAACGTGGGGATATGGGAAATAGGCATCGTACTCCCCCAAATCCAGTCCTTGCGTCAAATAATAAACCGGCTCACTCCAAAAATTCCCCACAAAAGCATTCCCTGAAAGAAATACCATTCCCGCCAGAAGCACAGCCAAATAATATAAGCTGCAGACGCATAGCAGGTATAGGACTTTACCCGCCAACCATTTTCTTCGTGAGACGCGCAAAAGTGTATACGTCTCATTCCCGGAAGAAAAAGGAATATCTGATACCAGAAATACGATGCTCAGAAACACCGCCGCTATCGTGTATCTTTCGCAGCTGATGCCTGCATATCTTAAACATCCCACAGCCTCCTTCTGATCAATACAGAAAATAAAACGCAGACCAATGCCAGCAGCAGCACTTCATAAAGTAACGGATATAATATAAATGGTATGAAGGCGGCATTTGGCATCAGCATATTGACCGGACTGAGTACCAGCAAAAATTCTAAACGATAAAAAATCAGATGTATGGAAAAATAAAGGGCAAAGGGCGCCGCCAATGCAAGGTACCTGTTGGGAAACAGGACCGATACAAGCAAACCTGCATCAGACCAGACAGCGCCAAACAAAAAAGCCAGCAGCAGCAACATAAGCGCCAGCAGCAGACCGCCCCATACATATTGCATTTGGGCATATACCGTTTCGTCAAATGATGTGGAATATCCCCAGCGATTCACATTTTCCAAGGTATCCAGCCTGCCGTTTATCAGATAAAACAATCCTGACAGAAAACAAGGAAGAAATACTGCCAGACCTCCCGCTATGGAAGAACACAAAAGCGTTTCCCTGATATACCGGCGTTTTTCCACCCGATTCAATATAATAATCTCTCGGAATCTCTAAGCCCCATTCTATAAGGCTTCCAGATTCCATTTTTTATAAAGTCCCCCACTTTTTT
>CANPXP010000010.1 GCA_947586255.1 uncultured Lachnospiraceae bacterium
CCCAAGTCAGCGTCCCGCAATCCCCTTTCTTTCGTTAGTCTGCGGACAGATTACAATTCAAGTCCCATCTTCCGCAGTCGGATCTGGTGCGATAAATATGGCGGAAAGGCCGTATTTATCGCATTTTTCTTTGTTCGGATGTGCAGAGAAATGTGGTAAAAATGTTTTACACTTTTTTACACTCTCAAAACAGATATCGTTCCAAAAATCGCACATTTTTTCATGTTTATTTGCTATTACATCTTGAAAACCCCTGTCACTATGATAGAATAGATTTATGGGTGTTACCTAAACGGTAGCGGTTCGCCTTTTGCCAAAATGAGTACATTTTGAGAACTTCCTGTATCATAAGGAGGGGATACATATGGAAAATAGCGTGAAAGGTAAGCACTATTGGTGTTGTATATGATTTTGGAGCTTGTCGGTATTGTAGTGACGGTTATCAGTATCATCGTGACGATCATCAGTATCCGACAGACCAGAAAAAATAAAAGGCATCAAAAAAGCAACCGCCCCGACCAAGGTTAGTGGTTGCTTTTTTGAGTAACAATTAACTGAGGCAAACCGTTGCTTCACGGTAACACCCTTTTGTATAAAATATCGTAACACTGATTGACGCTTTCGTCAATAACTTTTTGGTTGACAGTCGCTCATATTATTTTTCGCCTCAAAGCTTAAGTGCCAATTTCACCAACACCCTTGGGTCGGTTGTTATATTCTTTTAAATGTGATAATATGGTAGCGTAACTTCTACGAAGGGAGCTGACTGCACTGGTGACAGATACCATTGAAGACAGCATACAAAGATTGGACAAACAGCTTCTTGAACTGTTGTTGACGGACCGCTCAACCAACCGGCATATCGTGTGGGCGACCGGCGACTATGCAGCTTTTGGTGAATATTACGCTCCCGACTGTGAAATCGAAGCTGCTCAGATAACAGATTCTCACGCAACGGCAATTAAACCGAGAGTCACAAAAGCCAGAGAAGAGCAAAACAGCAGAACCAGAGACCGGGCCGAGGTGTTTACGCCCTCCTGGATATGCAATATGCAAAACAATTTGATCGACGAACAGTGGTTTGGGCGCTCCGATGTATTCAATACTGCCGTCGGCAAAAAATGGAAAGCTGTCAAGGGGAAAATTTCCTTTCCGGCAGAGTCCGGAAAAACGTGGCAGGATTATGTCCGCGCAAAGAGAATGGAAATCACCTGCGGCGAGTCTCCGTATCTTGTCAGCCGATATGACACGGTAACCGGCCAGACAATCAGGGACGTTCATAAGCGAATCGGGCTTCTGGACCGGAAACTGCGGATCATCAACGAAAATACCGACAACGAGAGAGATTGGCTGGCCTGGGTCAAAAGAGCTTATCAAAGTATTTACGGTTTTGAATTTCAAGGCGACAGCCTGCTGCTGGCCCGTGCAAATCTGCTCATAACCTTCGCGGATAATATGATTTATAAGTTTCATCGTCAGCCGACCGTTTCTGAATTAAGGCAAATCTCATACATTATTTCCTGGAATCTCTGGCAAATGGACGGTTTGTCTTTTACGGCGCCCTATTCTGCGTCCCCGTGCATTATCCGCGATTGGGCGAATAAACATTATGCGGAATACAGGTCGTTGGCAGATGGAGGCAAAGGGAAAAAAATAGCATTTGACGCTGTTGTCGGCAATCCTCCCTATCAGTTGACGAACGCGGGCGACGGAAAGGGGAAAGACCCCATCTATCACCTGTTTATAGATTCAGCGCGTTTGATATGTAAAAGAGGCACTTTTATTCACCCTGCGCGCTTTCTGTTCAACGCCGGCAAAACGCCCAAGAGCTGGAATGAAAAACTCTTAAACGACACGCATTTCAAAGTCGTCGACTATTGGGCGGATACCTCGCTGGTTTTTTCATCTGTCGAAATCAAGGGCGGCGTGGCGATTACCTATTGGGATGAAACACAATCCTTCGGAGCAATCGGGATTTTTTCACCCCATAAAGAAATAAAAAGCATCCTGTCAAAAGTCTTGAACGACAATTTTCTGCCTTTTAGTGAACTGGTATATCCGAGAGATTTATACAGACTCACGGAAGAACTGTACAGCGAGAATGAATGGGCAGTCGGCCGAACGAGCAAAGGTCACAAATACGACGTCAGTTCAAACGTTTTTAATACTTTCCCTGAATTGTTCTCTGATGAAAAGCCGCAGAACGGCGATGAGTACGCGGCTATTTTGGGAAGAGCCAAAAACAACAGAATCTTAAAATGGATCAAACGCAATTACATAAAAGCGCCCGATAATTTTGCATATTATAAGGTGTTTATACCGAAAGCAAACGGAGCCGGCAGTCTGGGAGAACTGCTGTCCACGCCTGTTTTGGGAGAACCGTTTGTCGGGCATACTCTTACCTTTCTGAGCATCGGAAATTTCAAAAGCGAATATGAGGCAAATTCTGTTTTAAAGTATATCAAAACAAAATTTGTGCGAATTATGCTCGGAACGCTGAAGGTTACTCAGGACAATCCCCGTGAGACGTGGATGAACGTTCCTCTGCAGGATTTTACCGCTTTTTCAGATATTGACTGGAGTTCTCCTGTCGATGAAATTGACAGGCAGCTGTACAAAAAGTACAGTCTCACCGATGAAGAAATCGGATTTATAGAGAGAACCGCCAAACCTATGAATTGATCATTATGGGAGGTCTGCTATGGATCAGCTAAACAACTACTTACTGCATACTTACAACAACAACTATATTACGGGAATCCAGGATTGCAATCTTCTGGTGTGGGGTGCGGCAGGCGCAGCTGAGCACACGCCCAAATTCTGTTCTTTAATCGTGGGCTTTGAATATGACCCACATGCAATCACCCAAACTCAGGCGGAAAACTTTATTCTCTCGCTGAAATCCCGTACTATCGTTTACGACAAGCTGTATGCGTATGGTTTGAAGTTTGCGGAAAGCATCGGCATCCCCTTTGTAATCATTGTTTATCCGTGTCTGAGAAACGAGTATGAAAACAATTGGGAGGAATCAAAACAGCGCTATCCCGAGGCGAACGTTATGTTTTACTATAAAAATATAACTGCCGGCCGCAGCTCGGTTTTTCGCGGCGCGGAACTTCGTTCCCAGATTTACGGCGACCTGCAGGTCAGCTATCGTGATGAAGGTACAACAAAAGATAAAAACCAGCGTATCGCCGATTATTTTCATCTGTGGAGCCGGGATTATCTGTCAAAATCGCTTACAAAATTTGATCTTGACGGTTTTATTTTTGGGAATGAGAAATCCGCCCTGATTGAATTTAAGCGTTCAAACATCCCTCACATTCCCTTGTGGTATCCGATATACGACAGGCCGGATTATAAACTGCAGCTACTTTTTGCCCGGAGCATCGGCGCCGATTTCTGGCTGCTTCACCATGAAGATGAAGAGTGCCGGCCCGATACCAATATATCGTTTTTCAAAATCGAAAATGTCACCGACGAAGATCAATATTTTCTGAAGAACAGTTTCCGGGCAATGTCGTTAGCCCTGCAGGGAGACAACAGTTTAGACGCCATAATACGCAATTTCATTCAACACGGCGAGACAGGCCGGCGCAATGACTGGAATAACAGCGTTTACTGCCCATTATGCGGCGCCGAAATCAGAAATGGAATGTATGGAAAATACTGCCCCGGGAAATGCGGGATGAAATTTAACAAATTCTACGGAACCGATTTGAGCGACCGGAATATATTGGACCTGATCAATGGAAATCCCATTGCATTCACTGACTCATCAGGCAATGAAGTGATGATTTATCCCAATCTCAGAAGACACACATACCAGGGGAGAACCTACTATAACTGGTATTATAATTAGAGTGACAGGGCATTTTGATCTGAGGGCGGCAAAATGCCGCCCTCCCCGAATGTCATTCTTTCCTCTCATCGGCCACCCCGTTCACAGCTTTCACAGAGCAGCTCTCGCCGAAGGGAAGCTCCTCTCCCTCGAAGGTGGTCACTCTGCCGCCGGCCTCCGTCACGATCAGCGATGCGGCGGCATAATCCCAGGGGCACAGCCGTAACTCGAAGAACAGCTCAGCGCGTCCGGCGGCCACGCTGCACAGGTCGAGCGCCGCCGAGCCGCTTCTTCGCACGTCAAGAGATTTCCCGTAATAATCATAGGCAAGTTCGAAGGTCCGCCGGGCGAGCTCTTCATAGTAGGTCGCCGTGCCGAAGATGACGATACCGTCCTTCAGCGGATGCTTCGAGACGTGAATCGGCCTGCCGTTCAGATAAGCGCCCTCTCCCTTTACGGCGGTGAACATCTCATCCAGATAGGGATTGTACACGACGCCCATATACGGCGCGCCATCCCGTGAAAGGCCCACGGAGACCGCGCTGGCGTGATAGTCCCTGATGAAATTCGTGGTGCCGTCGATGGGATCCACGATAAAGGCGTATCCCTTTTCGATGGAGGCGTGCGCCTCCTCTTCCTCGCCCACGAAGACCGCTTCCGGGAGAAGCTTAAGAAGCTTTTCCCGGAGAAGCGCCTGTATCATTTTGTCATAGGTCGTGACGAAGTTGGCGTGTCCCGCCTTCTCATCCACGACGCTCTTATTTCTGTCTGCATTTAACATGACGCCGCCGCATTCACGCACAATGTCCGTGACGGCGCGCAGCAATGTCTGCGGTGTCGCTTCCATGATTTATTTTTCCTCTTTCAACCGCTTTTCAATGACTTCCACCACAGTCTTTAAAACCTTGACTCTGGCGTAGTACTTGTCGTTACCCTCCACCACGATCCAGGGCGCCTGCGGCGTGGAGGTGCGCAGCAGCATCTCGTTGACCGCCTCCTCATACTGATCCCACTTCTCGCGGTTTCTCCAGTCCTCATCCGTGATTTTCCACTGTTTCTCCGGATTCTCCTGGCGCGCCTTAAACCGGGCCGCCTGCTCGTCCTTGTCGATCTGCATCCAGAACTTGAGGACGATTGCCCCGGAATTGACCAGATCCTGCTCCATGTCATTGATCTCCTTGAAGGCTCTCTGCCATTCCTTCATCGTGCAGAAGCCCTCCAGACGCTCCACCATCACGCGCCCGTACCAGGTGCGGTCGAAGATGGCCACGTGGCCGGCCTTGGGCATGGCCCTCCAGAAACGCCACAGATACTGGTGCGACCGCTCCACATCGTTGGGCGCGGAAGTGGGATTCACCACATAACCTCTGGGATCCATGGCCTGCGTCAGGCGCTTGATCGCGCCGCCCTTGCCGCCTGCGTCCCAGCCCTCAAAGCCCAGTACAACGGGAATCCGACGGCGGTACAATTCCCCGTGCAGCCTTGCCAGCTTCTCCTGCAGTTCCTCCAGGCTCTTCGTGTATTCCTCCTTCGTGAGGCTCTTGGTCAGATCGGCCTTGCTGAGCGCGGAGACCTGGAACTCATCGTGCTTCAGGCCGGGATTTACCTCGTCCTTTCTGCCCTTTCGCGCCTCCTCCACGGCGGCCGTCAGCGCGTTGATGACAACCGTATAGATTTTGGCCGTCGCATAGCGGCGGTCCATCGCCTCGATCAGATGCCAGGGCGCGTAGTCCGTATCCGTCCGCCCGAACATATCCTCGTTGATCTTTTCAAACTCCTTAAAATGCTTGTTGCGCTCAAGATCCTCCTTCGTCACACGCCAGGCGGTCTCTTTATTTTTCATAAGCTTCTTAAAGCGCTTTTTCTGCTCTTCCTTATCGATGACCAGAAACAGCTTGACGATCACCGTTCCGTCGTCGGTGAGCTGCTTTTCAAACGCGCGGATAGAGTTAAAGTCATCGGCGATCTCTTTCTCCGGCGTCTCTCCGTCGAACCGGTCGATCATCACCTTGCGGTACCAGCTGGTATCAAAGATGGCGATCCGCCCTTTCGCGGGCGTCTTGGTCCAAAAGCGCCACATAAACGGATGCATCCGCTCCTCCTCCGTCTCTCTCTTGACCGCGTGGACTTCAAAGCCTCTGGGATCCAGCGCCTCGATCAGTTTGCCGACCTGCACGCCCTTGCCGGCGGCGTCATACCCCTCGAAGGTGATCATCACGGGAATTTTCAGTTCCTTGCACTCCCGCTGCAGCTTGCCCAGCTGCGTCTGCAGAACCGCCATCTTTTCTCTGTACTCTTCCTTGTCCAGCTTCCTTGACAAATCCACCTTTTCCAACATTGTCCTCTTCCTCCTGTCTCTCCTTGCCCGCGGCCGCTTACGGATCCGCAGCGAAACCGCCGCTCATGATATTTTATTCTACTCCTTTTTCCTGTTTTAGAAAAGGGTGCGACACACTTTTTT
The DNA here is from genome assembly GCA_947586255.1 of uncultured Lachnospiraceae bacterium. Classification (GTDB taxonomy): domain Bacteria; phylum Bacillota; class Clostridia; order Lachnospirales; family Lachnospiraceae; genus UBA3282. The sequence continues at coordinate 6,303 of CANPXP010000010.1, forward strand.
CACATAAGCATTCCCGCAATTGCGCTGACGGCGATGATGAGGATGGGATGTTTTTTCTTATAACAGAGGAAGGAGGCAAGCAGCACGATAACCGCGCCGGAGAGATTGGCCCGCGACAGCGGATTTCCCACGTCGAACACGCTGCCGGCCACGGACAGAAGCGCCGTGGCGATCAGGGCGACGACGGCCGGCCGCAGCCCCTCCATCGCGCCTTTGACGACGGGACTTTCCCGGAATTTACGGTAGCTGCCCGAGATGAGCAGGATGATGAGAAAAGAAGGCACAACGACGCCCAGCGTCGCCGAGAGCGCGCCGCAGACGCCCGCGGTCTCCGCGCCTATATAGGTGGACATATTCACGGCCAGCGGCCCGGGCGTGGACTCGCTCACGGCGATGAAGTTCACAATGCGGCTCTCGGTTGACCACCGATGAGCCAGAACGACCTGCCGGATCAGGGGCAGCATGGCGTAACCGCCGCCGAAGGTGAAGGCGCCGATCTTCAGAAATTCCCAGAACAGCTGCAGACAGATCATTTGCCCTCCCTCCTTGTCATATATACATTCCGGACGACACCAACCAGCGCGCACGCAAGCAGCAGCACAATGGAATCCGCCTGCAAGAGGCAGGCCGCCGCGAAAGCCGCCGCCAGCACGATATAGGCAAACGCCCGTCTCGGAAGCTGTCTGAACAGGGAGAGCAGCGCGCTGGCGATCAGCACGAGGACGCCGGCCCGGATCCCCTGAAACGCTTTCTGTACGATGGGGAAATGCTCGACGCGCGTCAGAACGCCCGCTATGAGCAGAATGATCAGAAAGGACGGCAGCACCACGCCCAGCGTCGCCGCAAGCGCACCCCGGACGCCGCCCACACGGTTTCCCACGAAGGTGGCCGCGTTGATCGCCAGCGGCCCGGGTGTGGATTCCGCAATGGCGATCAGATCAAACATTTCCTCCTGTGCAAGCCATTTCTTCTCCTCCACGACCTCCCGCCTGATCAGCGGTATCATCGCATAGCCGCCGCCGAAGGTGAAAGCGCCGATCTTACAGAAGGTGACAAACAGTTCCCCGATTGTTCCACGTCTCATTCCCGCGCCCTCCATACCTTTTTGCCTGTGCGCGGCGCATGCCCTGCGCACCGCCTCTCGTCTGCCGTCGAATGATCTTAATCGGCTTTCAGCTCTTTCCACAGTTCGTTGTACAGCTTGGTGACTTCCGGATCGGTCTGGGTGCAGACCTCGCAGTTGGCCATATCCTCCTCGGTGGGCGTGATGGCCGGATCGTTTCTGAGCTCCTCGTCCATATTTTCCACGACGGCCTCGTTGGGCGTCGAGTAATAGATGTACTCGAAGTTTTTCTCCGCCACATCCTCGCGGCAGAGGAAATCCAGGAATTTCGCCGCCGCCTCGGGATTTTTGCAGTGCCTCGTGACGATCCAGGAGTCGATCCACACGTTGGAGCCCTCCTTCGGCACCACATAGGCCAAGTCCTCATTGTACTCATGTCCCAGATACGCCTCGCCGGAGTATACCACAGCCATCGCCGCGTTGCCGGCCACCACCTCGTCTCTGGCCTCGTCCACCAGATAGGCCTGCACGTCCGGCTTCTGTCTGATGAGAAGCTGCTGCGCTTCCCGAAGCTGGCCCTCGTCCGAAGTGTTCAGGGAATAACCCAGATACTTCAGGGTAATCATAAAGGTGTCCCGCTGGCTGTTCTGCATGATGATATCGTTCTTATAACTGCCGTCGAAGAGGACGCCCCAGCTGTCAACCGGCTCCTTCACCCTGGTGGTATCGTAAAGAATGCCGATGGTGCCGTAGAAATAGGGCAGCGCGTACTCATTATTCGGGTCAAACGCCTGTGAAAACTCCCAGAACCGGTCTCCGATATTGCCGGCGTACTCCATGGAGGAAAAGTCCACCTTCTGCGCCTCTCCCTCCTCGATCAGGCGCTGGATCATATAGTCGGCGGAGCAGACCAGATCGTAGTCGATCGCCCCGGAGCTGTACTTCGCATACAGTTCCTCCGGCGTCAGCGCCTCCTCGTACTTGATGCCGATGCCCGTCTCCTCCGTGAACTGGTCGATCACGTCCGGATCCATGTACTCTCCGTAGTTAAACACCGTCAGGTACTCCGTCGGCTCGGCCTTGCCGCAGCCTCCCAGTGCCAGGATTCCCGCCGCGATAAGCGCGGCGCACACAGCTTTTCTGTTCATTATCTGCTCCTTTCTATGACGTCTTCCGTATTCTTCCCCTTGCCGGACAGCGCGTTGAACACCAGCAGAATCACAAAAATCACGGCGAACAGCAGCGTGGACAGGGCGTACATCTCCGGCTTGATGCCTTTCCTGATCTCCCCGTAGATCATGGTGGAGAGGGTGTTGACGCCGGCCCCCTTCGTGAAATAAGTGATGACAAAATCGTCCATGGACATCGTCAGCGCCATGAAAAAGCCGGCCAGTATCCCGCTGCCGATCTGCGGCAGCACGATGTGGAAGAAGGCGTAGACGCCGCCCGCGCCCAGATCTCTCGCCGCCTCGTAGATGCTCAGGTTGAGCGACTTAAGCTTCGGCATGACGCTCAGGATCACATAGGGAATATTGAATGTGATGTGGGCGATCATCACGCTCCCGAAGCCCAGAGGGATGAAGCGGACGAACCACAGCATCAGCGCGATTCCCGTCACAATGTCCGCGTTCAGGATCGGGATATTCGTCAGGGACATCACGACCCGGTAGCCCTTCTTCCGCATGGCCTGGATTCCCACCGCTCCGAGCGTCCCGATAACCGTCGCCGCCGCCGCGGAGCCAAGCCCCAAAAATAACGTCGTCTCAAGCGCTTCCAGAATCTGCCTGTTGGAGAGCAGGCTGCCGTACCAGCGCAGCGTGAAGCCTCCCCAGGTCACCCGCGAACGGGAATCGTTGAAGGACAGCACGATCAGCACGAAGATCGGCGCGTACAGAAACAGCAGGACGAGCGCCAGATAACATTTCATAAAAGCGTTTTTCACTCTCACCATATGGCCGTCCCTCCGTCTTCCATGTCATTGCGCAGCGTGAACGCCAGACCGACGAGCACGAGCACCATGAGCGAAATGGAGAGTCCGGCGCCCAGATGCCAGTTCATGCTCTTCATAAACTCCTGCTCGATAATATTGCCGATCAGCTGCAGCTTGCCGCCGCCCAGAATATCCGCGATGACAAAGGAGGTCATGGCCGGCACGAACACCATCACGATGCCGCTCAGCATTCCCGGCACGGACAGCGGGAAAATCACCTTGCGGAACACTTCGCCGCCGCCCGCGCCCAGATCTCTCGCCGCCTCGATCAGATCCTCGTCGATGTCGGAGATGGCGTTGAAGATCGGCAGGATCATGTAGGGCAGAAAATCGTACACCATACCGATCATGAGCGCGATCCAGGTGTTGCTTATGGCCAACGGCGAAGCGCCGAACTTCGCAAGCAGGAAGTTCAGGATACCGTTTTTCGACAGGATCATCTGCCAGGCCAGGATGCGCAGGATAAAATTCATCCACATCGGCAGCACCAGCAGGAAGATCGTGAAACCCTTGCGCTGAAAGCGGAAGTTCTTTAGAAAGAGCGCCGCCGGGTACGCGAGAAGAATGCACAGGATCGTGCAGCCAAACGCGATCGCCAGCGAGAAAAACAGCGCCTGCCTGTTGATCGGTTCCGCGATCGCGAGAACATTGTCCCAGGTAAACGCGCCGTCGTCCCCCGTCAGGGCGCTGGCGCCGATGGCGATCAGCGGCAGCACGGTGAACCCGACGATCCATATGATATACGGTGTGGCAAAATATTTTCTCTTCATTCCCTGATAATCTCCGCATCTTCTGATTTCGGCTTGTGCATGATCTGAATGTTGTCCGGCAGGACATACAGACCGACCCGCGCTCCCACCGGTGGCGCGCTGACGCTCTGGCTGACCCACTCGTAGCTCTCCGTGCGCACCTTGATCTCGTAGTAGGCCCCCTTGAACAGCACGGAGACGACCTGACCCGCGAAGAAGCCCTCGCTCTCCGGCCTGATCTCCAAGTCTTCCGGCCTGATAACGACGTCCACGGATTCGCGCGCGGCAAAGCCCTCGTCCACGCAGGGAATCTTCACGCCGCGGATCTCCACCACCCGATCCTGCGGCATAACGCCGTCGATGATGTTGCTCTTGCCGATAAAATCCGCCACAAAGGCGTTCTGCGGCTCGTCGTAGATGGACTTGGATGTCCCCATCTGCTGGATGATCCCCTTGTTCATCACCACGATCCTGTCCGACATGGTGAGCGCCTCCTCCTGATCGTGGGTGACATAGATGAAGGTGATTCCCACCTCCTTCTTGATGCGGATCAGCTCCTGCTGCATGTCGTGGCGCAGCTTCAGATCCAGCGCGCCCAGAGGCTCGTCGAGCAGCAGGATCTCCGGCTCGTTCACGATCGCTCTCGCGATGGCGATACGCTGCTGCTGTCCGCCGGAGAGCGCCGTGGTATTGCGCTTCTCATAGCCCTCCAGATTGACTAACTTCAGGGCATAACGAATCTTATCCTGTATATACGCCCTGCTCTTTTTCTTCAGTTTCAGGCCGAAGGCAATGTTCTCCTCCACATTCATATGCGGAAACAGGGAATACTTCTGGAAGACCGTGTTGACGTTGCGCTTCTCCGCCGCCAGGTTGGTGATGTCCCTGCCCTCAAAAAACACCGCGCCCTCATCCGGCCGCACAAACCCGCCTATGATCCGCAGCGTCGTGCTCTTCCCGCAGCCGGATGGCCCGAGAAGCGTGATAAACTCGTTCCTGCCGATGGACAGGGACAAATCGTCCAGCACCTTCTTGCCGTCAAAGGACTTGGAAATATTCCGAAGTTCCAATATGTCTCTCTCTTTTTCGTTCGTTCCCATAGATCTCTCCTAAAAGCTGGGCGGCGTGCTGACCCAGAGTACCTTTGCTTCTTTTCTTCCCGCGGCCTCCAGTTTATGGCGCTTCGTGGCGGAGTAGTAAAAGGAGTCGCCCTGCTCCGCGATCTGTACCTTCTCCCCGAAGTACAGCTTCACGCTGCCCTCCAGGACATACCCGAACTCCTCCCCCTCGTGGGGCTTGTCGAAGGGCATGTTCTCCTTCGGGCGAAGCGTCACCAGAATCGGCTCCATCTGATTCTTCTGCGCCGCCGGCACAAGCCACCTGGTACAGTTGCCCGCCTTATCCACCTTCTCGAAACAGTCCTCGGGCTTGTAGACAATCTGCGGGTCCTCGTCGCTGTTGAAAAAATCCGCCAGATTGCTGCCGAGACACTCGATGATATCCGCCAGCGTCGCTACGGAGGGCGCCGTAAATCCTCTCTCCACCTGAGAGATAAAGCCTTTCGTGAGATCCGAGCGGTCGGCCAGCTCCTGCTGCGTCAGCCCGTTCTGGTTTCTCAGGTTTCTGATCTTGCTGCCTATCTGTTCTTCCAGCTTCATAATTCCAATCCCTTTTACCTGCGTTTTCTGTCTGTGCGGCAGTTCGCACTTGTTTAATAAAAGTTTACCCAAAGTTTATACGCACTGATTTCCATTATACATATACTAAACTTAAAGTCAACTATATTTTTTATCGGAATCTGCGGCCGCTCTCCGCCGGGCGCACCTTTGCCCCGCGCGCCCATATGATATAGTAAGACCGACGTATGGAGGCGGCAGCTATGCCCTCTTCCCTGGTGGCCGTGTTCGGCCGTCCCCGCGACACACGCGGCTATGAGAACGCCCTGCGCACACTGGGCGTCCCCTGTCTTGTGACTCTCGATCCGCAGGAGGCCGGCCGCGCGACGCACCTGCTTCTGCCCGGCGGCGGCGACATCGCGCCGATCTTTTTCGGCCAGACCAACCGCGGCTCGCGCAACATCGACACGGAGCTGGATATCCTGCAGTTCCAGGCCCTCTCCCTTTTTATGGCACAAAAAAAGCCCGTGTTGGGCATCTGCAAGGGGCTTCAGCTTATCAATGTACATCTGGGCGGCACGCTCCGGCAGCACATCGGCACCGCCGCCATACACGCGTGGCAGGACGGCGACAAACGGCACCGCGTCTATCACTGCGGCCTGAACCGAAACGATTTCTTCTATCAGCTGTACGGCGCCAGCGCATTCGTCAACTCCGCCCACCATCAGGCGGTCGAAAGGCCCGGCGAAGACCTGATCCCCGTCTGCCGCGCCGCGGACAGCGTGATCGAGGGCGTCATGCACCGGACGCTGCCCGTCATCGCCGTCCAGTGGCACCCGGAGCGCATCATGGACGAGGGCGGCAGCCTTCTGCTGCACTATTTTACGCGCCCGGCGTCTGCCTGGTAAACAGCTGCTCCAGCTGCCGGATGCCCTCGTCGAATTTCTCTCTGTGCAGCTCTGTCTTACTTCGGAATATCGTCCTCGCATTGGCCGACGTGATCTCAAAGAGCGACTTCATGATCTGTATGATCGCCCGGCCGGTCTGCGGGTCGATCTCCTTGAGCGCCGTGCCGATCTTCTGCGCGCTCTGCACCCAGTGCGCGGTGAAATCGATCAGATTGTCCGTCCCGGACGCCAGCAGCACCTGATACAGCGTATCCACGAAGGTGTGCACCTGCTCCTGCGTGAGCGACAGGATCCACTCGTTCAGCGCCTCGTCCAGGAATCTGCGCCGCGCGTAGAGCCCGCTCACACTCCGGAAGTGATCGTCGTCAACCAGCCAGGTATAGGGATTGTGCTGTGCCAGCCCCAGGGTTTTGCTCTCCACCACCTCGTACGCTTCGTCCGCGTACAGGATCATACCCACCAGCGAGGAGTGGGGAATCGTCTTGCGGATTCTGTCCGCGACCTGGCCGTAGGCGCCGCGCTCTCGCACCTCGGGCCGAAACCCCGGCCCGTCGTGGTCATAGATCGCCGTGATGCGCCCCCTGATTTCGGGCGCGCAGTTCATCGCCGCGTAGGTCGCCAGGTTGCCGCCCTTGGAGTGGCCGCCCACCAGGAAAGGCCCGCCGATATCGCGGGCGGTGCGTTCCAGATACTCCACGCTCATCCGCTGTCCCTCGGTGGGTTCGGAGAAAGCGAGGTTCAGGTCCTCCTTCCAGCCCACGATCGTCTCGTCCGTCCCGCGGTACGCCACATAGTGCGATCCGTCGGGCAGCCGAAGCGTCACCGCCGAGAACTGCGTCTCCGTCTCCAGATCGATTTGGTTTACATAATTAAAAATCCGCGTCGTCCGAAACCGGCTGCTGCCGAGCATCCCCTGAAACAGCGCGGTATTGTCCTTCCGATAGCGCTCGTCCGCGTACAGATGATCGTACTTCGGATGCGCCGCGGCCTCCGGCAGATCAACCGCCGGCCCCGCCTCGCCGAGAGCGGGCGCGATGCCGCCGAATTTCAGGTAGGCGAACTGGCTGAGCACCAGACTGTCCACCTCGTTGAAGGGCTTCTCCCGAAACGTGTAATCCCCGTATTCTCTCAGATAATCCAAAATGGTTCCCATCGTTTTCCTCTCGCCGTCTGGACGCTACAGCCGCGCCTCCAGATGGCCGATATTTTTGATCAGCACGGAGACGGTTCCGTCCGGGTTCGTGATGAACTCCACGCTCTTCGGATCCTTGTACTGCTCCATCGGGATCTTGATCTCGATGCCCGTGTCCGTGTACAGATGCTGGCTCTGATACTTGCGCACCGTGTTCTCGCTCTGCGGCTGAATCTCTTCCTTCACCATATTATATTTTTCCATTTTGTCCTGAAATGCCGCTCTCAATTCAGGCTGCTCGTCGAAGATCCGCCCGGCGAGCTCCTCCACCACGAAGCCGCCGTTCTCCGCGAGCTCCTCCTGTATGATGCTCTTGGCGCGCATCTGCTTCTCGTAGCGCTCCGTCTCGTCATAGCCTTCCTTCTGTATGCTCTCCACGGCGCGGCTCACGATGGACAGCTTGGACTTGTGGGACAGGTGGGCGCTGCACTTTAGGAACAGGAAGGAAAAATAATCGGTCTTCTCCCCGTTCACCTCATACTTCTTCTCGACCACCCACAGCGCCAGATCGTCCAGCCGGATGATCGCCGCCTCCGCCAGACGCTGGCTCTCCGACGGCAGGATGGACTTGTGGCGGATGATCTCATTGCTGTTGCCCTCCCCGTCCGCAAGCGCCATCGTCCTATGGGTGTAATGCGCCTTGTAATTCATCTTGAGAAGGGCCAGATACTCGTCCTCCCCCTCCCTGAAACGCACGGCCATGAGATCCGCCGGCGGTATATCGACGTTGCCCTGCATGATCTCATAGAGCCGGGAGGCAATCTCCTTGCTGACCGCGATAAAGTCCTCGTCCGCGTAGGCCTCGAGTATGTGATATACCTCCGACTCCTCCCTGTAGAAGCGGCACTCCTTCGCGTCGTCCCCCGAAGCGATGCGGGCGATGTGCTCCTTCAAAAACTCCGCCACCTCGGAGCCGTACTCCAGCTCCGTATCCGACAGCACCGGCATGCCGATGGTGGGATCCAGTATATGCACAATCACATGTTTGATCCTGATATCCTCTCTGTTCATCTCTCGTCACTCTCCTCTGTTCCGCTCACACGTACTTGCCCTCGTAATCCGTCCCCGTCTCGGTCTGTATTAAGTTTACATAATATTCCGGATTCTCCTCCATCTTAAGCAGCGTGTCGAAGGCCATCAGGAGCATCCTGTCGCCGTTGTTTCGCATGTCGTCCCTCCCGCGGTCCATCTGCGCCTTGAAGTGATCCGTCTGCCAGACCAGAAGATCCACGACACTGTAGCCCTGCACCTTGTATTCGCACAGGAAATTCTGATGCTCCAGATAATAGACGAATTCCCTTAGGACGCCCTCGGACCCGACAAGCCTTCCCCAGAAATCCCGAAGGAAACGCTCGTCCTCCCCCGCGTAGCGGCACAGCGCGCACGCCCATCGGTATGCTTTTTCCTCTGTCTCTCTCTCCATCTCTCCCCCACTGCGCCGGTTCTTTTTCCGGCGGGTTCCCGATATACTTATACTAAAAGCACAGCGCTCCGCAGCCGCATCGCGGGCGGAAAGCGAAGTAATCCATGACCCTGATTCAGAAACTCAACGACCTCTTATGGGGATTCCCGCTGCTGGTCCTGCTGTTGGGAACCCACATCTATTTTACCGTAAAGCTGCGCTTTCCGCAGCGCCGTCTGCTCTATGCCCTGAAACTCTCTCTCGGCAGGGCCGACAATGCGGACTGCGGACTGTCGCCCTTCTCCGCCCTGGCCACCACGCTGGCCGCCACCCTCGGCACGGGCAACATCATCGGCGTCTCCACCGCCGTGGCTCTGGGCGGCCCGGGCGCGATCTTCTGGTGCTGGCTCACCGGCGTTCTGGGCATGGCGACCACCTACGGCGAGTGCTATCTGAGCGTCCTGTTCCGCACCAAAAACGCCGACGGCGTCTACGTGGGCGGCCCGATGTATGTCTTACACAATGGTTTACATAACAAATTTCTCGGCGCCTGCTACGCGCTCTGCACCCTGCTCGCCGCCTTCGGCGTCGGCTGTGCCACACAGGCCAACTCGGTCACCCAGGCGGCGCAGGCGGCCTTTCACCTGCCGCCCCGCCTCGTCGGCGCAGCGCTGGCGCTTCTGACCGGCGCCGTCCTCATCGGCGGTATGCGCAGCATCGCCGGTCTGTGCGAGCGCACCGTCCCCGCCATCAGCTTCGTCTATCTGCTCGGCTGCGCGTTTCTGCTCGTGCGCTGCAGAAGCGCGCTTCCCGACGCCTGCGCGCTGATTCTGCGGGACGCCTTCTCCCCCGGCGCGGCGGCGGGCGGCATCGGCGGCGCGGCTCTGCAGCACGCCGTGCGCTACGGCGTCGCCAGAGGGCTGTTCACCAACGAGGCCGGCATCGGCACCTCCGCCATCGCCGCCGCCTCATCCCACGCGGCCAAGCCGCGCATTCAGGCCTACGTGTCCATGACTGCCGTATTCTGGGATACCGTCGTCATGTGTCTCGTCACGGGGTTAGTCATCGTCGTCAACATGCTGAGCGACCCCGCCTCCGTCTCAAGCGTGCCGGAGACCGGCCTGACAGCCGCCGCCTTCGCGCACCTGCCCTGTGCCGGAGAGGCCTTTCTCACAGTCTCGCTGGCGGCCTTCGCCGTCACGACGCTGATCGGCTGGTCCTATTTCGGGGAAAAAGCGGCGGAATACCTGGCAGGTCCGAAAGGTATTCCGCTCTATAAGCTCGCCTATATTCTGATGATCTATCTGGGCGCGGTCATACCGATGCGCCTCGTCTGGGAGAGCACCGACCTGATCAACGCCCTGATGGTCGTGCCGAATGTGCTGGCGCTCTACTGTCTGCGCAGGCACATCCAGCCGTAGCCGCTCCCGGTCAGACCTTGAAGTTCGCCGCGATCTCCTGCAGCGTGCGGCTGCTTCTGTCCAGAATGGACATCTTGCGCAGAATCTCCTCGGAGCTGACATTCGTATTCTGCATGGCGTCCGCCACGCTGCGCACCTCGTCCACAATCTCATGATTCAGCTCCGTCACCGACTGCAGCGAAGCCAACATCTCCTCCACGGAGGCGCCCATCTGCTCGGAGGCCGCGCCCAGACTGCCCGCAACGCCGTCGAAGAAAGCCGCGTCTTTCTGGTACTGCTCCGCCGTCGCCACCATCGTGTGGTAATCGCCGATCACATGATCCTTCATAAAATCGAGCAGCTTGCCCGCGCTGTCCTTGAGCGCCATCACCGCGCCGACCACCTCGTCGATCACCTTCTGTATCTTATCCACCGTCACCTGGGAGTTCTCCGCCAGATTTCTGACCTCGTCCGCAACCACCGCGAAGCCGCGCCCCGCCTCTCCGGCTCTCGCCGCCTCGATGGCCGCGTTCAGCGCGATCAGGTTGGTCTGATTGGCGATCGCGCCGATCTCCTGAGACAGATTCTTGATCTCCTCGATCTTCTCAACCTCCTGCAGGGCGTGCTCCAGCTCGCCCTCCGTGCTGTGGTAGATCAGGCTCGCCTGCTTCTTGGACTCCACCGTATTGCGGTACAGCTCATCCGCCCGCGTATTGATCTCCCTGGAAGCCGCCGCCGAATCGGTGGCCTGCCCCGACACATCCATAACCGCGTCGCCGATATCGCCGCTGGCCTGACTGATGGACTGCGTCACCTCGGCCGCTTCCTTCACCTTGCCGATCAGCTCCTCCATGACCTGATCCATCTGATCGATATTGTTGTTTAAGTCCGCCATCTCGCTGTAGGCCGCCGAAGCCGTGTCGGATATATTGCCGGCCTCCGCCTTCGTGCCCGTGATGGTCTCCTTGATCCGCTCCTTGATGCTTCTGGTAGCCTGCGTCACTTCCTCGATTTCATCCTTGAAGCCATCGGCCACCGTCGTCCGCGCCTCCGCCTTCTGATCGCTGAAATCGCCCGACGCAAACTGCTTTAACTCCGCCAGCGGCACCAGCGCCTTGCTGAAGGTGAGCATGACGATCAGATCGATCAGAACCGTGCCCGCCGCGCCGAGCACCAGCCCGGTCACCACCGCGCTCACCGCACCCGCCTTGCCGACCAGCGCCGTTCCCACAACGGACGCGATAAAAAGAATCACAAACGCCGCCACAGACACCGACAGCATCAGCTTACCCCGAATTGTCTTCATTCCGTATCCTCCTGCTTCCCCATAAAAGTATAACATAAGTATTATACACAAAACGACGGCGTTCGTCCATAGCTAAAAAGCAGGCCGGTTATCGAAATCGGAAACCTTCTGCTTCTCAATGGCTGAGCGGATAGTGCCGCTGGGCGCATCCTTGGAGAAGCAACCCTGAAAGCCTCCGAAGCCTCCGGCGGCAGCCTCCAGCAGATCGTCGGGCAATTCTCCCCCGGCAGCGTTCAGCCGTTCGAGAAGCGCCCCGGCCTTCTCCTCCGTGATCTCCTGACCGTACTCCTTCGCGATGGCGACCACTTCCTCCACCGACTTGACGTTCTTCATTTTTTCCAACATTTCCTTGTTCATATGACTCTGCCTCCTGTCTCATTTTTAAAGATTCATCAGTACTTTTTCTATTATACATCAATTCATGGGAATCGGGCAACTGCCGGAGAAGACGACCCCATCGACGAGAACGATCCGGAGAAGGCAGCGGGCGGCGCTAGGCCAGCTGCCGGGCTGCCAGTTCATAGAACCTTCCCTTTCTGTCCATCAGCTCCTGATAACTGCCTTCCTCCACCAGCGTCCCTTTCTCCAGCACCAGTATTCTGTCGCAGTTCATGACCGTGCTCAGCCGGTGGGCGATCACCACTCTCGTCGCTTTCAGTTTTTCCAGCGTCCCGCACACCATCGCCTGCGTCACATTGTCCAGCGCGGATGTGGCCTCGTCAAAATAGATAATGCTGGGATTTCCCACTATGGCGCGGGCGATCAGGATGCGCTGCTGCTGGCCGCCGGAGATGGTATCGCTGTTCTCCGACAGCACCGTATGCAGGCCCATAGGCATCCGGCTGATGTCGTCTTCCAGTCCCACATCCTTGATGACCTTCAGCACCTGCTCCATCTTCGCCCCGGGAGCCGTGATGGTAATATTGTCATAGATACTGCCGCTGATCAGCTTGCCGTCCTGCAGGACGACGCCGAATCTCTTTCGCAGCTCGCGCTTATCTATGCTGTCTATGTCTTTTCCGTCATAATATATCCTGCCTACACTCGGTTTTTCAAAACCCAGCAGCAGTTTCAACAGGGTAGACTTGCCGCTGCCGGAAGAGCCCACAATGCCGATATATTCTCCCGCCCGAATATGCAGGGACAGATCCTGCAGGATCGTCCCGGACGTCTCGTCATACGCAAAAGTCACGTTGTTCACTTCGATCTCTCCGGTCAGCGCGCCGGGCATAACCGTGTCCTCTTCCAGCTCCGGAAGGGTCTGCAGTATGGGACGGCACCTGTCATAGACCGGCTTCACATCATTGACCTGCAAGAAAGAGGAGACAACCTCCAGCACCGCGCCGGAAAAGGAGCCGAACGCCGTGTTAAATCCCATGAAAGCGCCTATGGACAGCTGCATGCTGTGCTTGATCATCAGATAGTACAGCACAATGGAAAACACGGTGTTCATGGCCGGCACCAGCGTATTGACGACGACGGACATCTTTTCCTTCCGGATGTTAATGCGGCGGGATTCCGTATAGGGTTTCAGATATTCATACAACGCCCGGTTCTCCACCCCCGCGATCCGTATTTTGGAAATGCCGCCCAGAAACTGGAACATGACGGAAGCCGCCTTGCTGTCTATCTCCCGCTTCTCCGACTCATACCTGGTCTGCGCGATCCCTATCCACACGATCACCAGGCTGCAGACGGTCAGCATCAGCAGAGAGATCCAGCTCAGCCGCCTGGAGTAGCCGAACATTTTCCACAGATAGATAACGGAAAAGACGGCGCTGAGCAGGCTCTTGACGGCCACGTCCGCGATCACATTGTAGATCTCCGTAATCCCCATCACCCGCTGCGCCAGATCGGCGGAATCGTACCGGCGCAGAAAACTCTCCGGAAGATTGAACAGCCTGTCGTAGGCCGCGCTCTGCACCGCGTACTCCATGGAACTCATGCTCCGGAAAACGGCCAGATTCTTGACGATCGTAAAGGCCATGCTGCCAAGATTGCAGGCCAGAAGAACCAGACAGATCTGAACCAGACCGGACTGATTGCCCATGGGAATGAACCTGTCGTAGAGCTGTTCGTTCATAAGCGGCATCAGCAGCCCGATCAGCGTTCCGAGAAACGCCAGCAGAATAAACCGCGCCACGTCGCCGCCGTACACATGCCGCATGCCAAAGAGAACCACATCCTTTGCGCCGAGCTTTTTGACCGGGAACGGCCTATACAGCATCTCTCCCTTCGCGTCCAGCTGCTGCGCAAATTCGTCGTCCACCCTGCATGTCGTCCTTTTCTGCGCGTCGTAGGCCAGGTACTTCCCCGGCCCCGCGGGAACGCAGGCGATCGGCGCGTGATCCGACCGCCGATAGGCCAGAACCGGACCGCTGTCCCGCTTATACCACCGAGGTTCCAGCACCACCTCCCGCAGAATAAAATGGGAGACTCTCGCCACATCGGCGACGGTGAACCGCCGCCCGCAGCATTCCTGTATCTTGTCAAAACCCGCTATGGGAATATTCATGCGATCGCACAGATAGGCCACGCTGTCATAGACCCGATTCCCCGATTCCGGCGTTGTGTGCTTTTCCCTTTTGGAGCGGAACAGCCGATAAATGATCTCAAGGCTTCTCTCGTAGGTGTTTGTCTGCTCTCTGGCAGTGGCGTAGATATAGCCTTCTTCCTTGATGATGTTGATATTGTACTTCTCTATGAGCTGCTCCGAATATTCCGCGGCATCCATAAGCCGGACGCCGACACGGGCGGCGAATCTCTCCCTGTCTTCATCCGTCTGCCGCTCCCCGCGCACCCCGATCCGGGCCGTATCCAGCGCGACCATACCCAGTCTCCAGGCGCCAAGCTGTTCGTCCTCAGCCGCAAAGCCGGGGATCCGCTCTCCCTCCGTCATCTCCGCCAGGAACAGCCTTCTTCCCGCTTTCCCTTCCTCCCAGGGGAACAGATATACCAGCACATGTCCTTCCAGGACTTCATAAACTGTCGTATTATCCCGGGTAATATACATCCGGCCTCCCTGGATCTCGATACACTCCATGCGCCCAACCTCCTAGATATTCTGAATCAGCCGCTGATAATGCCCTTCCTGATTCGCAAGTTCCTGATGCGTTCCCCGCTGAACGATCCTGCCCTGATCCATCACAATGATCTCGTCGCAGTCCCGTATGGCGGATAATCTGTGCGCCACGATCACACAGGTACAGCCCCGCCGCTTGATATTATCGACGATCTGTTTCTCCACGATCGGATCCAGAGCGCTGGTAGCCTCGTCCATAATCAAAATGCTGGGATTGGTTACCAGCGCCCTCGCGATCTCCAGACGCTGCCGCTGACCGCCTGACAGGTTTGTTCCCCCTTCCGACAGCCGGAAATCATAGGCGCCCGGCTTTCCGGTGATCACGTCATGGATGCAGGCGTCCTTGGCCGCCCGTACCATATCCTCATCCAGAATATTCCGGTTCCACATCGTGAGATTCTCCCGGATCGTGCCGGAAAACAGCGTGATGCTCTGGCTCACCGTGGAGACGCTGGAGGAGAGAATCTCCTTGGGTATCGCGCGGCTGTCTATACCGTCCATCAAAACCTGCCCCGACCAGGGCAGATACAGGCCGCTGATCACCTTGGAGACCGTGGACTTGCCGCATCCGGACGCGCCCACAAAAGCAATGGAGCTGCCGCAGGGAAGATGAAAACTGAAATGCTCCACCAGCGGCTTCTCCAGAATGCTGTAACCGAAGGAAATATCCTTAAGCTCTATTTCTCCCGTCAGTTTCGTAGTCATGGGGACGGTCTCATGCTCCGCGAATTTCTCGTCCTCCGCATATTTCATGATGTCTTCCACGCGGCTCATATCCGCCTTGGCAGTCTGCATGGTCTGTACAAAACCGACCAGCTGGTTTATCGGCTCGGTAAACGCGCCGAGCAGACTCATATAAGCCACCAGCATACCGGCCGTCATCCTGCCCTGTATCACCAGTGCGCCGCCCGCCATCATCACCAGGACATTGCCGACCTGCCCCGTCGTCTCCGGAACCGCATTTAACATCTGCTGCCTTTTCCCAAGCTGCTGTTCCAGCAGAATCGTCTTTGCGTAATATCCCTGAACCCGCCCGACATATTCATTCTCGATGCCGGAAGCCTTCAATGTGCTCGTAATATTAAGCCCCGCGAATATCGTTCCCGCCAGCTTACCCATATCCTGCTGCATTTTCATGGTATAATTCGCGATGGCGTCCGAGCCGAACTTGACGATCAGGAGATTCACCGCGACGCTGGCGATGCCGATCAGCGTCAGAAACGGACTGTATGCCACAAGCAGGATCAGATAAAACGCCGCCACCATAATATTCAGCACCGTCTCCGCCAGATCGCCCGCCAGGAACGTGCTCACGTTATTGTTGTTATTCACGCGGTCCGCCAGATCGCCCGAATATCTCTGGTCAAAGAAACCCATCGGCAGCCGGAACATATGCGTGAGGAATCTGTGCGCGGAGATCAGCGCCATTTTATTCTGCAGCTTTTGCAGCAGCAGCCCTCTGTAATAAGTCAAAGCCGCCTGAAACAGCACCGTAAAGCACATGACAGCGAGAAATGCGCTCATCCACTTCGTATTGCCGCCCAACAGGATATCGTCGATAAACACCTGTGAAAAGACGGGGATCACCAATCCGGGGGCCACCAGCAAAAGTCCGATGGCGATCAGGCCGGACAGGGCGGCGTACTGCCCCTTCAATCTGGATCCCGCAAACGCAAACAGCGTCCTTTTCTGCCGGAGCTTTTCAAATCTGTCCGTCGGTTCAAAGCTAAGCACAATGCCGGTATAACAATCGTCGATCTCCTCCAGCGTGAGTTTCCGCCTTCCCATGGCCGGATCGTTGATATAGGCATATTTGCCCTTTACGCCTTCCCACACGACAAAATGGTTAAAGTTCCAGTGTATGATACAGGGCGGTTTGCACTCCAGCAGCCCTTTCATGCTCTTCCGGGATCCCTTGGCCTCCATGCCGAACTTTCTGGCAGCCTTTAAAATATTCTTTGCGTTGCAGCCGTCTCTGGACACGCCGGTCTCTATCCTGAGCTGCTCCAGCGCCATGTGCCGTCCATAATATCCCATTACCATGGACAGAGAGGCGGCTCCGCACTCGGTAGCTTCCATCTGAAATACCGTGGGCGTTTTTGCATATTTCCCTGGCATCTCCCTTTCCTCCCTTATCCCTGCTGATTATCCTCGATCTCGATCGTCAGCTTTTCCTTGATGTATGGTATAACCATAGTGATCGGCGCTTTTTCCTCCAGGACAATGCTGGCCTCCATCATCGTTCCCTCCGCCAGCGCCACATCCTTTCCCTTTGCGCTCGACCAGTAATATCCGCTGCTCGTGGAAGCGTCCTTCCGGAGTCTGCACACCACGGCCACCACGGGACCGTTCTGAAGAAACGCCTCCACCAGACTGTCATTGCCGAGCATAGTGCGCAGATCCTCGGTCGAGGTGACATAGGGATCCACGTGCAGCACGGTCCCGCTCATATGACCGTATTCCTGCCTGTTCACCGTCGTCGGGCAGACCAGCACCTCCATCCCTTCCGCTATCTTTTTGCCGGCGTTCAGAGGCACATAGCACACCACTACGTCTTCTTCCTCATCCTGCTGCACCTTGAGCAATTCGCTGCCCTGATTGACGGCGCTGCCCTGGACAACCGTTATGTCTGTCACTCTGCCGCTCACCGTCGATGTCACTTCGCATTTGTCCAGCTGTTCCCGATACTGTTCGGATTCCATCGCAAGCTGATCGATGGCGGCCGCCTTGGTTGCGGCGAACTGACTGTATATCGTCTCCGTCTGTTCGTCTACGACCCGCTTGTCGCTGTCCACCTGGACCTCCGCTCTGGCGAGGGAATCCAGCAGATTGTCAAGCTTCGTCTGCTCCGTGCTGTATGTATTCAGCGCCCTCGAGTAGTCGTTGGACAGCTGCGTCTGCCTGGTCTGCGCCGCTCCCAGCGCGGCAATACGCTCCAGATAGCTGTCTCTGGCGCCCTCATAGGCCGCCGCCGCGCTTTCCTTCTGACCGGCGTAATTATTCACATCATCCTGATAGTTGTCCCGCGTCTCCCTCGCCGCGTCCATCTCCACTTCATACTGCTCCATGCTGGAGGCAAGCTGCTCTTTGGTTTCCCGCCCCGCCTCGACGCAGCTCTTATACGCGGTCTGCGCCGTCTCATAGGTCTCCATCGCCGTTTGGAGATCATCATTAGACAAATCCTGAACTTCCTTCCGATAATCCTCCGGATTATTCCGGTCCGGACTAATGCCCGCCGCCTGACATTCCGCGGCGAACGCGGCCCACGCGTCGTCGGCGACCTTCTGCAGCGCCCGTTCCTGCGCCGCCAGCTTGTCGTACTGCTCCTCTATGTTCCGGTACTGCCCCTTCGCCTGACTGTAGGCCACATTCGCCTGGTCGAGACCGGCATAGGCCTCCTGCAGATAGGCGCTCGCATTGGCCAGATCGCTCTGCGCCTCCGCGTACGCCAGCTGTTCACCGGTGCTGTCCCCGGTATTCAGGCTGTTGTAATAAGCGGTTGCCGCCTCCTGCAGGTTCCGCTCCGCCTCGTCAGTCGCCTGCCGCTGCGCGGCCACATCCTCCGAATACATCTCCAGAAGCTGCTGATCCTGGTACAGATTCTGATCGAGCGTCGTCATCTGCCCTTTAATCTCGATCAGGCTCTTATTGTCCGCAGTGACAACGTCGTCCTGCGAGTCCATCGTAACCGCTTCTATATCCGCTATCCTTGCCTCGTAATTTTCCAGCTTTTGTTCCAGATCGTCGGTATTCAGATAGGCGATGACATCTCCCTCCCCGATCTCATCCCCCTTATGTACCGCAAGCCTTTCAACCACTCCTGACGTTTCGCAGTATACCGAGTACACGCCTCCGTTATTTACATAGATCCCCTGGGTTTCCACATTGACCGGAAGCCTCCCGAGGATGGCCCACGCCAGCGCGCCGGCGACGATCACCCCGCCCCCGACCAATGCCAGCCAGAAAGAAGGCGGCGTAATCACGATCATCTTATCCAGCTGTTCAGGCGATGATAATTTTTCCAAAGAAGACTTTCTAAACAGTTCCGCCATTTTGGCTCCCTCCGTCGATGACTCTCAGTTTCTAAATGAAATGATATATTTTATCATCTCCCGGTCATTTCCCTGTATTATACCACTAAATTTATGATATAGACAACCGTAATCGAGATGAAACACGTTTGGCTCATTGCACGCGTAAAATAAGGCGCGGGCCATATGCCCGCGCCCTGCGTCGGCGGCGCGTAAATCCAAGGCCCGCCGCCCGGCCTGCATTCCGGATGGCCCTACAGGGGCCGCTTCCCGGATTATTTGCCGAAAAGACTGCCAAACCACTCTTTGACGGTATCGATGATGCCCCCCCCCAGTGACAGCCTCCAGCGCGTCGTCAGTCAGATCGCCCTCCGGGCCGTTCAGCCGGTCGAGAAGTTTCTGTGCCTGCTCCGCGGTCACTTCCTGACCGTACTCCTTCGCGATGGAGATGATTTCTTCCACCGACTCGGCATTCTGCAGTTTTGCCAGCATTTCTTCGTTCATATGGTTCCGCCTCCTTTCCTTTGAGATTGATATTTGAAACGCGCTTCGCGTCGTTTCCGCATGTGAATTCCACTCGTTATCACGGCATTCGCCAACTTGTGTTTCTATTCCTGCCGCGCATTGATAAAATCCCACGCCTGTTTCAAGAACTCGGGGTCATCTTTCTGTCGTACCCCGCCGGCGACAGCCTCCAGCGCATCGTCGGGCAATTCTCCCCCGGTAACGTTCAGCCGGTCGAGAAGCTCTCCGGCTTTCTTCTCCGTTATCTCCTGACCGTACTCCTTCGCGATGGAGATCACCTCCCGCACCGATTTGGCGTCCTGCAGCTTTGTCATCATTTCTCTGTTCATATGACTCTGTCTCCTCATCTCGTTTTCAAAGATTCACCATTATATATACATCGATTCACTGGAATCAGACAACTATACAACCCAAGGCGCGGACCCATACGCCCGCGCCCCGCGTCGGCGGCGCGTAAAGCTAAGGTCCGCCGCCCGGCCTGCATTCTGGATGGCTCTGTCGGGGCCGTTTCCCGGATTATTTGCCGAAAAGACTGCCAAACCACTCTTTGATGGAATCGATGATGCCCCCCCCCAGTGACAGCCTCCAGCGCGTCGTCGGTCAGATCGCCCTCCGGGCCGTTCAGCCGGTCGAGGAGTTTCTGTGCCTGCTCCGCGGTCACTTCCAGATCATACTCCTTCGCGATGGAGATGATTTCTTCCACCGACTCGGCATTCTGCAGTTTTGCCAGCATTTCCGCCTGCATTTCTTCGTTCATATGGTTCCGCCTCCTTTCCTTTGAGATTAATATTTGAAACGCGCTTCGCGTCGTTTCCGCATTTTAATTAGAAATTTTCTGCTAAGGCGCGGACTCATACGCCCGCGCCCCGCGGCGGCGCGCAAATCTAAGGCCGCCGCCCGGCCCGGATCCCTGACGGCTCTACAGGGGCAGCTCTCCGGGTGATTCGCCGAAAATGCCTTTAAGCCAATCCTTGAACCCCCCCCCTGTGACAGCCTCCAGCGCGTCGTCGGCCAGATCGCCCTCCGGGCCATTCAGCCGGTCGAGGAGTTCTTTGGCCTTCTCCTCCGTTATCTCCTGACCGTACTCCTTCGCGATGGAGACAATTTCTTCCGCCGACTCGGCCTTTTGCAGTTTTGCCAGCATTTCCGCCTGCATTTCTTCGTTCATATGGTTCCGCCTCCTTTCCTCTGAGATTGATATCTGAAACGCGCTTCGCGCCGTTTCCACGTTTTTATTCCGGCAGGATCGCCGCTCTCATAGATTGATACGCCGAAAAGCGGATTTTGTTAGAAAATTTTTTTCTTCCACGGCAAATCTTTCAGAAAGTTCAGCCCGGACGCCCTCTTTAAGAGATCACAGTTTTCAAAGATTCACCATTATTTTTTCTATTATACATCGATTCACTGGAATCAGACAACTATAAACCCAAGGCGCGGACCATACGCCCGCGCCCAGCGTCGGCGGCGCGTAAAGCTAAGGCCCGCCGCCCGGCCTGCATTCTGGATGGCTCTACAGGGGCCGCTTCCCGGATTATTTGCCGAAAAGACTGCCAAACCACTCTTTGATGGTATCGATGATGCCCCCCCCCAGTGACAGCCTCCAGCGCGTCGTCGGTCAGATCGCCATCCGGGCCGTTCAGCCGGTCGAGGAGTTTCTGTGCCTGCTCCGCGGTCACTTCCAGATCATACTCCTTCGCGATGGCGATGATTTCTTCCACCGACTCGGCATTCTGCAGTTTTGCCAGCATTTCCGCCTGCATTTCTTCGTTCATATGGTTCCGCCTCCTTTCCTTTGAGATTAATATCTGAAACGCGCTTCGCGTCGTTTCCGCATTTTTATTCCGGCAGGATCGCCGCTCTCATAGATTGATACGCCGAACAGCGGGTTTTGTTAGAAAATTTTTTTCTTCCACGGCAAATCTTTCAGAAAGTTCAGCCCGGACGCCCTCTTTAAGAGATCACAGTTTTCAAAGATTCACCATTACTTTTTCTATTATACATCGATTCACGGGAATCAGACAACTATAAACCCAAGGCTTAAAATTTTATGCCTTACAAAACGGGATTCCTGGGTTGCAAACGAGACTCTCGGCTTGCTATTCACCCCCCCCCGTATAAAAAATTGCTTTTCATACATAATATATTTGAAAGAATATGAAAGAATTTTATGTATATTTATTGCAATTTTACATCTTTTTCATTATACTATTAGCAGGAGGTGATGACTATGACAACTGTAAGCCTGCGTCTTGACGACGAAATGAAGAAACAGCTGGACGAAATGTGTGACGAAATGGGAATGAACCTTACCACATTTTTTACGATCTATGCAAAAAAAGCCCTGCGGGACCGCAGGATTCCTTTTGAGATCGCTGCTCCCATCGAACCGTTCTACTCCACATCCAATATGGAACAGCTGCAAAAAGCAGACCAGCAGATAAAGAATGGCCAGACTGTTACAAAAACAATGGAGGAACTGGAGGCATTGGCTGGTGAGTAAAATTACGTTTGCGGAAGATGCTTGGGCGGAATACCTGTACTGGCAATCCCAGGATAAACAGACCTTAAAAAGAATCAATGCCCTATTAAAAGCGATCCAGCGGGAACCTTTTGCCGGAGAGGGCAAGCCGGAACCCTTGCGCGGCAATATGAGCGGCAAATGGAGCCGAAGAATCAACGACAAGGATCGCCTTGTGTATGAGATCCAAAAGGATTCCATTACCATACTCCAGTGCCGTGGTCACTATGATGATAAATAGCAATGGCATTTATGCACAATATATTGTATTCATGTATTTGGCAAACAATGTAGTCAAACATATAAATTTGCTACCATATAAAATAATCTATACATTCCCGCACTACTCAAACTCTATAATTTCATAGTCAGATATTGTTCAACACTATTCAAAAATACCCTTGCATGTTCCAACTGTGTCTGAGAATCTTCTTTAGATGCGATAAAGAAATCTGAATAATCACACTTTTCCCTGATTCGGTAAGCACTGTCAACCAGTTTATATACATCCCGTTCAAATTCACCCGTATGAACATGATATTGGTTAAAGTGCGCAATGACAGAACTGTGTTTAGATGCATCAAAGTTGTCCAGAATATTCACTGCACGTATACCATGAAAAATGGCATAATAAGACCGATTGATGGCTGCTTTATAAAATCCTGCCTGATGATTATTTTCCGCAGCCATTAAATCCTCTTTAGCGCGTTCTATTCTGTATTGGCATAACGTCTTAATATCAAGCGGCATACAATACAACTCCTTCTTTAGCGACATTCCTATAAAACGGGGAAATATCTTTCCAATCCAGATATTCCCGATAGCTGACATCAACCAAAGACAATACTTTCAAATATTTGATAGATATGTCAGTAGAAATATCACAGAGTTTTTCATCATACTTTCGGAGTTCGTCATTATCGCCATCGACCAGCACCATAACATCAATATCCGAATCGTCTGCCTGCTCTCCGCGGGCAACCGATCCATACAGATAAACAGTCTTTAGTTTCGCTCCATATATTTCATGCAGTGATTCTGCCAGTTCCGCCAGCAGTGTTCTCATAGTCTCATCTTGAATCTGCTCCATTATCGCATTTCCCTTTCGCCTAATACCTTATTGTTTTCTACTATATTCTCTCTGTTTTCCGCCTTATGCGGCACAGCTTAAACTTTCTCCGCTGTGTTTTCAGCTTATGATTCTTCTCTGTAAAAGTCAATATCCGACGCACATTTTTTTAAGAACAGACGGACTCTTTTTGGTTTTTTTCAGGCGAAAAAATCGTGGTCAAAACTTCGGTCAAGTTAGAAATTTTCTTCTCTCCCGGCGAATCTCTTAGAAGGTTTGGCCGGCGCGCTCTCTTTTCTTCTGTAGTACGCGTAGAACCCGACACAGATCAGCGCCGACAACAGAGAGCCCAGCGGCGCCGCCCAGCCCATGGGATAGAGACTGTCCGGCCAGAGGGCGCTGGCGAGCCACGCGCCCGGGATGCGCACCAGCAGGATCGCCGCGATGTTGTGGATGAAGGAGATCACAGCCTTCTGATCGCCGCAGAAATAACCGCTGAAGCAGAAGTGCACGGCCGCGAAGACGCAGTCGAAGGCGTAGGATCTGAGATAGTCGCTGCCCGCCGCAAGCACCGCCGCGTCCCGCGTGAAGAGCCCCACCAGCGTATGCGGCAGGAACTGGTTGTACAGGGCGCAGAGACAGCCCCAGCCCACCGTGACGGCCAGCCCGTAATACAGGGTCTGTCTCGCCCGCTCCGGCTTATCCGCGCCCATATTCTGCGCCGTGATGGCGGATATGGCGGACAGAAACGCCGAGGGCACAAGGAACATGAAGCCGATCAGTTTCTCCACAATTCCCACCGACGCGGAGGCGATCAGTCCTCTGCTGTTGGCGATCACCGTGATCACGATGAAGGCAACTTGGATCAGACCGTCCTGCAGCGCAATGGGCGCGCCCACCGTCAGAATCTGCAGGAGCGCCTCCCGTCCCGCGCGGATATCCTGTCTCCCGATACGGATCCCCAGACTGCGCGCGCGCATCATGACAAGCGCCGCGATCACGCTCACCGCCTGCCCGCAGACCGTTCCCAGCGCCGCCCCCGCCGCGCCCAGGCCCAGACCGCCGATGAACAGGAAGTCCAGCGCGATGTTGACCGCGCAGGCGATCCCCACGAAGCACATGGGCCGCCTCGAATCACCCAATCCTCTGAAAATGCTGCTGATCACATTGTAAGCGGTGATAAAGGGAATCCCCGCAAAGCAGATGGCGAGATAGAGCTTCGTCTCCGGCACCGCCTCGGCAGGAGTTAACATAACTTCTGTAATCCTGCCCGTGCACAAGAGCAGCAGCACCGTGACGCCGACCGCGAAGCACGCGAAAAAGACAATGGTATTTCCCACTGTCTCCCGCACAGCCCGCTCATCCCGCGCGCCCACGCTCCGTCCGATACGCACCGTCGTCCCCATAGCGAAACCCGCGATGACGACGGTGAGCATATGCATCACCTGACTGCCGATGGACACCGCCGTGGTCGTCTCCGACCCGTTGTACAGGCCGACCACGAACAGATCCGCCAGCCCGTAGAAAGTCTGCATAAAGCAGGCGAGCAGATAGGGCAGCGCAAAGAGGAGCAGGTTTTTGGCCACGCTCCCGTTTGTCAAATCGTTCTTTTCGTTCATCTGTCCAAGTTCTCTGTCATGTCTTATTTGCCGAAATGTCCCGCCACCGTCCTGAGGTGCTCGATGACCGGCAGATGCTGCGGGCACACACGCTCGCACTGGCCGCAGGCGATGCAGTCGCCCGCCCCGCCGAAGTCCTCGATCAGGCGGTCATAGTAAGTGCCCTGGGGCGTCCAGCCCTTCTCCGCAGCTTCCTGCCTGTCCGCATTGTAGAGCGAGAAATACTTCGGAATCGCGATGTGTTTCGGGCAGCCGTCCGTACAGTAGGAGCATCCCGTGCAGGGGATGGCGATGTTGCCGTTGATGATCGACGCCGCCCTGCTGACAAGCGCCTGCTCCTGCTCGTTGAGCGGCCGGAAATCCGACATGTAGCCGACGTTGTCGAGGAGCTGCTCCATGCTGCTCATACCGCTCAGGACGAGCTGCACATTGTCCAGGCTCGCCGCGAACCGGATCGCCCAGGACGGGATCGACATCTGCGGCGCGTACTCCCGGAACATCCGCTCCACCTCGGCGGGCACCTTCGCCAGCGTGCCTCCCTTGACCGGCTCCATGACGAACACCGGCACGCCGTGCTTTACCGCCGTCTCGTAGCACAGCCCGGACTGGATACTCGGGCTGCTCCAGTCGAGATAATTGATCTGCAGCTGCACGAACTCCATCTCCGGGTGCTCCGTCAGCACCTGATCCAGAAAAGCGGCGTCGTCGTGATAGGAGAAGCCGATATGCCTCACAAGCCCCTGCCGCTTCTTCTCGACAAGCCAGTCGAAGCAGTCCAGCTCCGTAAAGATCCTGTAGTGGTTGCGCCCGATATCGTGAAGCAGATAGTAGTCGAAAAAGCCCGCGCCCGTCTTCTTTAACTGCTCGTTGAAAATCTTGTCCCTGTCCGCCTTCGTGCCGATGAACTCCGCGTGGAGCTTCGTCGCCAGCGTAAAGCTGTCTCTGGGATGCCTGTCCACCAGACACTCCTTCGCCGCGCTCTCACTCTGAAAGCCGCAGTACATCCACGCCGTGTCAAAATAGGTGAAGCCACGCTCGAGAAAGGCGTCCACCATCCGATTCGTCATCTCCGTGTCGATGCTCGCCGCGTCCTTCGCATTGCGAAGCGGCAGGCGCATCAGACCGAACCCTAATTTTTTGTCACCCATTCTTTATATACCCTCCAATTTTGCCGCCGAGCCTGCTTCCATGATACCACACCTCCGCCTCCGCCCGCAAGCCGCCGCGCTCATCCCAGCGCCACATCCAGAATCATCATGACCACGAAACCGAGGGCGACGCCGATCGTGCCTACATTGCTGTGCTCGCCCGCCTGCGCTTCCGGGATCAGCTCCTCCACCACCACATAGATCATCGCGCCCGCCGCGAACGCCAGGAAATAGGGCAGGGCCGTCACGATCCTGCTCGCGAGAAGGATGGTAACCGCCGCGCCGACCGGCTCCACGATGCCGGATAGCGCGCCGTAGACGAAGGAGCGCAGACCGGACACGCCCTCACCGCGAAGCGGCATGGAGATGATCGCGCCCTCCGGGAAATTCTGGATCGCGATGCCCACAGCCAGCGCGAACGCCCCCGCCATCGTGATGCCCGCATGGCCGTAGAGCGCTCCCGCGAACGTCACGCCCACGGACATGCCCTCGGGAATGTTGTGCAGCGTCACGGCGAGGACAAGCATGGTTGTTTTTTTTAAATGCGCCTCAACGCCCTCCGGTTTCTCACTCTCCAGGTGCAGATGCGGAATCAGACTGTCCAGCGCGAGCAGGAAAGCCATGCCGCCGAGGAAACCCGCCGTGGCCGGAAGCCACGCGATCCCGCCCTGCTCGTCTGCCATGTCGATGGCCGGAATGAGAAGCGACCAGACCGAGGCCGCGATCATCACGCCGGAGGCAAAGCCCAGAAGCATTTTCTCTAACTTCCTGTTCATCTCGCCTCTCATCAGAAAAACCATCGCCGCCCCAAGCGTCGTCCCCGCAAAGGGAATCAAAAGTCCAAGCATAAGCTGCATCGTGCCACCCCGTCTCTGTATATCTGCGCGCCCGCTCTGCACGCCATTGATAGTATATGCTGCAGCAGGCGTTTTCTCCACAGCGTGCACACCGCCCTGTTCCAGTGCGCTGCCGCTGCCGACGCCGCCCTGCCTATCCCGCGAAATCGTCCCGCATCAGATCGGCGATCGTGACGCCGTCGAAGTACTCGTTCATCATGCCCGTGAATTTCTGCCACATCGGCAGTGTCCTGCACTCCGCCGTCCGGACGCAGGGCTTCGGGTCCCCCTCCAGACATGCCACGGGGGCGAGATCCCCCTCCGTAAGCCTCAGGATCTCGCCCACGCTATATCTGTCGGGCGTCCGTGTCAGACGGTAGCCTCCGCCCTTGCCGTGAACGCCCTCTATCATATGATTCTTCGTCAGAACGGGAAGCAGCTTCTCCAGATATTTCAGGGAAATCGCCTGCCGCTCGGCCACATCCTTCATCGGGACATAGCCCTCCTCACAGTGTTCCGCCAGATCGATCATGACGCGCAGTATATATCTTCCCCTCGTGGAAATGATCATACGCCACCCACTCCTTTCGCACGGACCGCGCGCTATACGTCGCAGTGCCCGCAGCTTGCGCAGTCCGGGAACTGAGACTCGTCATAGGCGATGCCGTTCTTGTCGTAATAGTCCTTGAGCGCCGCCTTGATCGCCTGCTCCGCCAGCACAGAGCAGTGCAGCTTGTGCGCCGGCAGTCCGTCCAGCGCCTCCGCCACCGCCTTGTTCGTCAGCTCCATCGCCTCCGAAACGGGTTTCCCCTTGATCAGCTCCGTCGCCATGGAGCTGGACGCGATGGCGCTGCCGCAGCCGAATGTCTCGAACTTGACGTCGGAGATGACGTCGTTGTCGATCTTCAGATAAATCTTCATGATGTCGCCGCACTTGGCGTTTCCCACCTCGCCGACACCGTCGGCGTCCTCGATCACACCCACGTTTCTGGGATTGCGAAAATGATCCATTACCTTGTCACTGTATAAAGCCATATCTGTCTGCCTCCGTTTTCAATCACTGTGTCTGCCTTTTCCGTTCCCATGACCCGCCGCTTATTTCGTGACAAAGGAACGTCTGCCGTCCGTGAGATCGCGCCATACCGGCGACATGCTCCGCAGATACTCCACCACGTCGCTGACCGCACGGATCATGTAATCGACCTCCTCTGCCGTCGTCTCCTCCGACAGCGTCAGCCTGAGAGAGCCGTGGGCAATCTCATGGGGCCTGCCGATCGCCAGGAGCACATGGCTGGGATCGAGAGATCCCGACGTGCAGGCGGAACCTGAGGAAGCGCACACGCCCTTATCGTCCAGCAGAAGCAGCAGCGATTCTCCCTCGATGCCCTCGAAGCAGAAGTTGACATTGCCCGGCAGCCTGCGCACCGCGTCGCCGTTCAGGACGCCGTGAGGGATCTCGGACAGCCCTGCGATCAGCCTGTCGCGCAGCGCCGAAACCCTGGCCGCATTCTCGTCGATGTGGGCGCACGCCTCCTCCAGAGCCGCCGCCATACCCATGATGGCGGGAATGTTCTCCGTGCCGGCTCTCCTGCCCTGCTCCTGCGCGCCGCCCTCGATCAGGTTGGTGAGGCGGATGCCCCGCTTCGCGTAGAGCGCGCCGATGCCCTTCGGGCCGTGGAACTTGTGCGCCGAGAGGGACAGCATATCAATATTCTGCGCCTGCACGTCGATGTGCAGATGTCCGGCAGCCTGCACCGCGTCGGTGTGGAACAGCACGCCCTTCTCGCGGCACACCGCGCCGATCTCCTCGATGGGCTGTATCGTCCCGATCTCGTTGTTTGCATACATGACCGTCACGAGACAGGTGTCCGGGCGGATCGCGTCGCTCACCTGCTTCGCCGTGACCAGCCCGTCCTCATGCACGTCCAGGAGCGTGATCTCAAATCCCTCTTTCTCCAGCCGCTTCAGCGTGTGCAGCACCGCATGGTGCTCGAAAGCGGTGGAAATAATGTGTTTTTTGCCCTGCTTCTCACCCAGGCGCGCGGCGGACGTGATGGCGTGATTGTCCGCCTCGCTGCCGCCGGATGTGAAGATGATCTCCCGCGCCTCACAGCCCAGGCATGCCGCCATTCTCTTTCTCGCATCCGCCAGCGCCTCGTTGGCCTTCTGCCCCACCGAGTGCAGGCTGGACGGGTTGCCGTAGATCTCCTCCATATAGGGAAGCATGGCCTCCACCGCCGTCCGGCTCATCTTCGTGGTGGCAGCGTTATCAGCATATATTTGCATCGTACACCTCCGTCTGTCATTTCTGTCTATTTACCCACCTACCTGGTAGGTAGGTAAATAATAGCACACTGCGGCCGCCCTGTCAATACGGCGGCCGCAGTTCTGTATCACTCTGCATTTTTACTCCGCGGACTCCCGGAATTTCAGCTCCGTCCAGGGGCGGTGCAGGCTCTCCAGCCAGTAATCCCTGCGGCTCGCGTACTGTTCGTTGATCCAGTCCGTCGCCCGGTCGACGCCCTCCGCCGTCAGCGGCACCTCGATGGACTCTTTCAGGTCCTCCGGCGTGCGGAGCAGATTGAGCGGTTCGGGCCATACCGTCACGCGGATCACGTCCTCCTCGCCGCTTTTGACCCGCTTCAGCATGTAACGCATCCCCTCCATGCTGCCGGAGTACTCTTCCTTCTTGATATAATTCAACGGATGAAACGTCTTCTTGTCCAGCATACCGGATTCCCCTTTCAACAGTTTACACAGTTACGCACGCGCCGCTAGACGCCCCAGACCTTCGCCATCCTGCGCCGCACAATCACGAAGCAGACCACATGCGCCAGGAAGGTGAGCAGCCAGCTCACCGGATAGGTCATGTAGAGCGACGTCCGCGTGTGGAAAGTCTCCATCCGGAAGAAGGTAAAGATCCAGATCAGCCTGAGTCCGCAGGCGCCGATCAGCGACACGATCATCGGCATCACCGCGTAGCCCATGCCGCGCAGGGAACCCACCATCACATCCATCATGCCGCACAGCGCATAGGTGGAGCAGATGACCCGCATACGGATCATGCCCGCGTCTATGACCTGGGCGCTGTTCGTGTACAGGGACAGAAGCTGCCTGCCGCACAGCACCGCCAGATTTCCCAGCACCACGCCGACCGCCAGCACACAGCCCTCCGCGATATAGAGGATGCGGTTGACTCTCTCGTATTTCGCCGCGCCGATATTCTGTCCGGTAAAGGAGATCGCCGCCTGGTGGAACGCGTTCATCGCCACATACACAAAGCCCTCGATGTTCGCCGCCGCCGAGTTGCCCGCCACCGTGATCGCACCAAAGGAATTGACCGACGACTGGATGATGACGTTGGAGAAGGAGAACACCATGCCCTGAAAGCTGGCTGGCAGGCCGATCCGCAGTATCCTGCCGAACTTGTCCCTGTCGATCCTGAGTTCGGACAGCTTCAGCTGAATGCTGCCCTCCGCCTTCATCATGCACCGCACGATCAGGAGGGCGGAGACGCACTGGGAGATGACGGTGGCGATGGCCACGCCCGCCACGTCCAACTTGCACACGATGACGAAGAACAGGTTCAGCACCACATTGATGACGCCCGCGATCGAGAGATAGTACAGCGGCCTCTTGGTGTCCCCCACGGCGCGCAGGATGGCGCTTCCGAAATTGTAGAGCATCGTCGCCGTCATCCCCACAAAATAGATGCGCAGATAGAGCGCCGCCAGCGGCAGCACCTCCTCCGGCGTCTGCATCCAGGTCAGGATGCGCTTCGCGCCGATGCAGCCGACGATCGTCAGCAGAATACCGCTATAGACGCTGAGCAGCATCGCCGTATGTACCGTCCGTGTGGTCTCGTCGTCCTTCTTCGCGCCCCGGTATCTGGCCACCAGCACATTGGCGCCCACGGACAGCCCCAGGAAGAAATTCGTCAGCAGATTGATCAGCGACGAGTTGGAGCCCACGGCGGCCAGCGAATTGTCGCCCGCGTATCTGCCCACGACAATGATATCCGCCGCGTTAAACAACAGCTGCAGAATGCTGGAGCACATGAGCGGCACCGCGAAGACCAACAGCTTGCTCAAAATCGGCCCGCTGCACATATCCATCTCATATTTCTGTCCCTTTGCCTTTTCCATAACCCTGCCCTCCGCCATGCGTGATTCGAATAGAAAACAGAAAAAAGAATGAGAATACCGTATGACTACGATATCCCCACCCTATTTACAATCGGAGTGACAAGACTTGAACTTGCGGCCTCTACTTCCCTAAAGTAGCGCTCTACCACCTGAGCCACACCCCGACAGCAGTTACCATTATACCCAATTATCACAGAAAATGCAAGCCCTATCTTTTAATCCCCGCATATTCTTTGCAGCAGTTCAGCCTTCGGATAAACTGCTGCTATTCTTGTCCGGCCGCTCCGGCTACTGGTGCTGGTCGAGCAGCTCCTCGAACTGCTCCTGCGGAATGGGTCTTGAGAAGTAGTAGCCCTGCTGAATCTGACAGCCCACCTTCTTCAGATAATCGCTCTGCTCCGACGTCTCCACGCCCTCGCACAGCGACGTGATCTGCAGTTTCTTCGCCATATCCACCATGCAGGAAATCACGATCTTGTCGCTCTCCTGCAGATTGTTGTCCTTGAGAAAGACTTTGTCCAGCTTGATGATGTCGATAGGCAGCCTGCTCAAAAGGTTCAGCGAAGAATACCCCGAACCGAAATCGTCCATGGAAACTTTCGTCCCCATTTTATGTAAACCTTCTACCAGCTGCAGCGCCTTCTCGGTATTGTCCAGATAGATGCTCTCCGTCAGCTCGAACTCGATCAGATCCGGAGACAGTTTATACTCGTCAAACAGCCCCTGCACATAATCCAGAATGGTCATCTTGTTCAGGTGCAGGCGCGAGACATTCAGGGAAACCGGAACAACCCGCTTGCCTGCCGCCACCCGCTCCGAGAGGAACCGGAACGCCTCCCGGTAGACGTAGTAATCCACATCCACGACCTGGCCGCTGCGCTCGATAAAGGGGATGAACTGATCCGGATAGACGAAAGTGCCGTCCGGCTTCTGCCAGCGGACGAGCGCCTCCGCGCCGATCAGCTTCAGCGTATCCGTCTCGATCTTCGGCTGATAATACACCTTAAACTCATGGTTGGCAATCGCCCTGGGAACCTGAGAGGTGATCTCGACCTCCCGCTTGATCCCCTCCATCATACTGTTGTCGAAGAGGACGCAGCTGTCATTCTCCAGTTCCTTCGCCACCTTTCTGGCAAGGTTGGCGTTGGAGACCACCGTCTCCGCGTCGTGGCTCCTGCTGTTTTTGTCCACGGTGCTGATGCCGGTACAGAACTGCAGGCGGCTGTTCAGGTATTTTTCCCGGAAACGCACCTCGCGCTCCTGGTTGATCTTGTTGATAAAATCGCGAAACGCCTCGCTCGTGACTTCGTCCGGCATCCAGTTGGCCGCGATAAAATTGTCGGAATAGACTCTGGAGCAGCAGATCATGTAGGGATTGTCCGCCGTCATCTCCTCCACGAAATCCTTGAGGAGCGCGTCTCCGACCTGATATCCGTAGGTGTCGTTGATATATTTAAAATGCCGGATGTCGGTGTAGACGACCACAATGCGCTTGTCGCCTATCTCGTCGATCGCCTTCTGCAGCTTCTTTAAGAACACCTCGTACCTGTCCAGTCCTGTCAGGGAATCCTTCATGCCGCCCGGGCCCTTTGACGACGGATTTTCAATTCTGATACGTCCCGCAAATAAATCTTCCATAGCCTGCAACCCCATATCTCATATCTTCTCTCACATTGCATCTTAAGCTTCACGGCGCTTCAGATGACAACTTTTCATCTTCCGATTTTACTATGCGCCGCCCCCGCTGTCAACCGAGCAATCTGAAACTTATCGAAAAATATTATAAACTATCTCCGCGCCAGAATCGCGCACAAAAACTCCCAGGTGCGCTGCGCGGAAGCAATGTCGAGGCTCTCGTCCGGCGTGTGCACGTCCGACATGTCCGGCCCGATGGAGACGCAGTCCAGTCCCGGTATCTTGGCCGCCAGGATACCGCACTCCACACCCGCGTGAATGGCCTCCAGAACGGGTTTCCGGCCATACATCTCCTCGTAGACCCCGGCCACGGCGTCGCGCAGCAGGGAATCCCGGCGATACGCCCAGCCCGGATAGGCGTTTCTGACCTCCGTCACGGCGCCGTACGCCGCAGCCGTCTCACGCAGCCGCGCACAGAGCGCCTCCCGCTCCGCATCCACGGAGCTTCTGACCGCGTAGGACAGGCGCAGTCCGCCCTCCGCCACGGCAGTGATCCCCAGATTCAGAGAGGTCTCCACCAGCCCTTCCAGTTCACGGCTCATCGCCACCACGCCGTCGGGAAGTTCACACAGGCAGGCAATGGCGCGCTCTGTGGAGGCGATGTCGAAGCAGTCGGTCTGCCCCTGCGCTTCCGGCGCGTCGCATGACACGAAGAATCCAGCATCCCGATCGCCCAGCTCCGCACGGATCGCCCGCTCCTTCTCTCCGACACAGGCGGCCGCCTCCTCCGCCTGCCGGGCCTCCACCAGCACGAAGGCCTCCGCCTCCCGCGGGATCGCATTGTCCGCCAGTCCGCCGTGCATGTCCGCAAGCCGCAGCGCAAAGCGCCCGGCAAGCTCCCACAGAATCAACCCCAGCAGGCGGTTCGCGTTGCCTCTCCCCTTATTGATCTCTATGCCGGAATGTCCTCCCAGCAGTCCGCCGACTTTCACCTTAAGTTTCTTCATCGGCCCGTTAAGCGCCTGCTCTCTGCACAGCGGTATGTTTACATCCACCCGCGCGCCGCCCGCGCAGCTCGTGATGATGACGCCCTCTTCCTCCTGGTCCAGATTGATGAGCCTCCTGCCGCGCAGCATGGACAGATCGATCTCTCTGGCGCCCTGCATCCCCGTCTCCTCGTCCACCGTCAGCACGGCCTCCAGCCTGGGATGAGGGATATCCTTCGCGTCCAGAAGCGCCAGAATATAGGCCACCGCAATCCCGTCGTCGCCGCCGAGGCTCGTGCCCTCCGCCCGGATCCGGCCGCCGTCTATACGGAGTTTCAGCGGCTCCTTCGCCATATCGATATCGACGCCCGGCGCCGCGACCGCCACCATATCCATGTGCCCCTGCAGAATCACCGGCGCTGCGTCCTCATAGCCCTCTGACGCGTCCTTGATGATAATCATATTGTACAGCGCATCCTGTATGCAGGTAAGTCCTCTCTCCTCGGCGAACCGCTTCAGATAGTCGCTGATCTGTCTGACATTGCCGGAGCCGTGCGGTATTTGGCTGATCTCCTCGAAATAGTGAAATACGCTCTCCGGCTTCAAGCCCTCCAAAACACTCATCTGATCTCCTCCCTGATCTGCATGTGATATGCCCGGCACGCGTGACGCGCAAGCGCGACCGTAAGCACCCCGTCGGCACACATGGTCTCACCGCTCCACAGCTCCGTGAGACACACCGCCGCGTCCGCCTCCAGGTCGCGCATGGCAAGGGCGTACTCGCATGCCTGCTCTCCTATATTAAAAATCGCAAAATACTGGCCGCCCTCCGCGCAGGCCGCCGTCCAGAGAACCAGTTCCGTCCCCTCCGTCTCCCTGCGCCACACCTGATGCGCATGCCGCGCCTTCTCATGCATGGCGAGAATTCTGTCGTTGGTCAGAAGTTCCCGTGTAAAGCTGTCCAGCTTCGTCAGCTCCGCCCCGATCATAAGCGGCGAGCGGAAGATGCACCACAGCGTCATCATGGTCTCCTGCTCCTCGGCGGTAAAACGCGTCCAGTCCGCCGCGTCATAATCCTGCCTGACCGCCCCTATCGGCAGCATATCCGCATCCGCCCAGTGTCCCGCGCCGTTGTGGATCGACCACTTCTCGCACCGCTCGAACATATTGTACAGAAGCCGCCAGTCGTCCCAGAAATCATCCGTGATGCGCCACAGATCGGACACCTGCTTGTACAGCTCCGCCTTCTCCAAAAGCGCCGGTCCCGGCGACAGGCTCAGCAGCATCTCGCGCCCGCAGCCTCTGAGCGCCTCGCTGAGCATGACGAGCTCCGCCTCCTCTCGCGGCAGCTCTCTGGCAATATCGTCGCACTTGACAAAATCCACGTCCCACGACGCGTACAGGGCGAACAGACTCTCATAGTAGGCCCTCGCTCCCTCCTTCGCCGGATCCACGCCGTACATATCCGTATTCCACGCGCATATGCTGTCGGTCTTTGCGATCCCGCGCGCCGTGGCGCCGCTGCCGAGAATCGGAGTGTCGCGGTGTACGGCCTGCCGTGGGATGCCCCGCAGCATGTGAATCCCAAATTTCAGGCCGAGGGAGTGCACATAGTCCGCCAGCGGCTTAAATCCTTTTCCGTCCGCCGCGGACGGGAAACGGTTGGGCGCAGGAATCAGCCGCGAATACTGGTCCATGCACAGCTCGGCGTAAGCGTTATACTCATGGCTTTTCGCGTTTGGCTCATACCACTGGATATCCACGACAATGTATTCCCACCCGTACCGTCGCAGGTGTTCAGCCATATACGCCGCGTTTTCCCTGACGGTCTTCTCCGTCACGGCCGCGCCGTAACAGTCCCATGAATTCCAGCCCATCGGCGGCCTGAATTGTCCCATAGCCAAGTCCTCCCTGCCTGTGTATGTGTAAACGGGATGAGGCAAGCTTGCCAGCCCGGCCCGTTGCCCGCGCAAAAAAGAAGGACTTCGCAAGCCATGTTCCGACTCTGGAAGTCCGTCTCCTTGTATCCCTTATTTCAAATTGCTCTTGGCGAGTTCCGCCAGCGTGGCAAAGCCCGCCGCATCGTTGACCGCCAGCTCCGCAAGCATCTTTCTGTTCATCTCGACGCCCGCCGTCTTCAGACCGTACATGAACTTGCTGTAGGACAGGCCGTTCATTCTCGCCGCCGCGTTGATACGCGCAATCCAGAGCTGTCTGAACTGGCGTTTCCTCTCTTTTCTGCCCGCATAGGAGGACGTCAGCGCCCTCATCACGGACTGCTTTGCAACTCTGTACTGTTTGGATCTTGCGCCTCTGTATCCCTTCGCAAGCTTTAATACTCTGTTATGCTTCTTTTTGGCATTCATGCCGCCCTTGATTCTTGCCATGTCTGTCTCCTCCTATAAATACGGTAAAATCTTCTTCATATTCTTAACGTTCGTCGGGTCCGTGATCGCGGGCTTCCGCAGATTTCTCTTGGTCTTGGTAGACTTCTTGGTCAAGATATGACGTTTATAGGCTTTATTTCTTTTTAACTTACCCGTACCGGTCAGTTTAAAACGTTTTGCAGCCGCTCTGCTTGTCTTCATTTTTGGCATCTTCATATTCCTCCTGATCCATAAATTTGCGGATATCAATTCCAGATATCAGTTTATTTTAACCGAGCCGCTATCGCTTCTCAGCCAAAAACATAGTCATGGTCCGCCCTTCCACCTTCGGCGCCTTATCTACGACCGCGATGTCCGAGAGAGCCTGTGCGAAATCATCCAGAATGTGCTTGCTGTTGTTCATGTGCGCCATCTCACGGCCGCGGAAACGGAGCGTAATCTTCACTCTGTCGCCCTTGCCGATAAATTTTCTGGCAGCGTTGATCTTCGTGTTCAGATCGTTGGTGTCAATGTTGGGCGACAGCCGGATCTCCTTGATCTCCACGGTCCGCTGCTTCTTCCTGGCTTCCTTCTCCTTGCGGGTCTGCTCATACCGGAACTTGCCGTAATCCACGATCTTGCAGACGGGCGGCTTCGCCGTCGGCGCGATCTTAACCAGGTCCAGTCCCGCCTCCTCCGCCAGCTTCATGGCGTCTCTGGACGACATGATTCCCAGCTGCTCGCCGTTCTCGCCGATCACGCGCACTTCCCTGTCTCTAATCTGTTCGTTGATGAATAATTCGCTAATGGCTTCTTCCCTCCATACCCATAGATAAAACCCTCATGTAACAAAAAAACGGACAGCACAGCCATCCGTCAATTCACCCCGCGCAGATCCCCTCCGCCGCCATGGCAGAGAGAGATATGGTTTTCATGATGAACGCTTGCGAACCCGGTCGTTGCAAGGTGAGAGCGGATACTCTGCTTGATTGTCATGTGCTCCCGCACACTCAGATACTATAACACAGGAAAAAACGGCTGTCAACCATGAATTTTCCCATATTGCGCCACAAATTTCCCGCGCCGCGCTACAGCAGCATATCCCCGAAGATACTGCTGCCCGTAAGTCCCGCCGTGCCGCCGTAAGCCGACAACAGCGTGCTGCCTGCGCCGAGAGACGAATTCAAAAGCGACGACGCATTCATCCCCAAGCCTGTCAGCCCGCTGTAATAGCCGGACGACATCAGATTCATCTGAGTCTGCAGTTTCTGCTGGTTCTCGTAGAGCGCCGTCAGCGCCGTGCCGACGTCCTCCCACTCCGGATCGCTCTTCAGGCGCTCCAGCGCCTCTGTGATCTCACCCGCCTGATCCGTGTCTGCAATTCTGTCCGCCGTCAGCTTCTCCACAGCCTCCGCAAGCGTGGTCGGGAATTTCTCCGCGGCGGCTTTGCGCCTGCTTTCAGTGCTCCGTCCGGCCGCGCCTGATTCCGCGGCTTCCGAAACGCCCGCCTGATTATTTACATCCCGCATACCGAGATCATTGATATACATGGAACTCTCTCCTCCCGCGCCGCACTGCCGGCGCATTGTGACAGCGGCACATTGCCGCGGCGATATGAATCATTTTACTCCGATTGTTCCGTCTTGTCCATACGCCTGCCGCGAATCCGCCGATATTTGTCACCAAACCGGACGTCTTACCGCACCTTGATGGTGGCGGCGCTCGCCTTGTACGCCTCCATGCGGTCGTACTCGTCCGTCTGGGTATAGGTGATCATATAGGTTTTGTCCGCGTTGATGGCGTACTCCAGCTGTGTGACCTGAAGCCCTTCCGCCTCGTAGCTGCACAGGATGCGGAAGGCCGGATACCCGCTGATCTCCACGCTCTCGAAGCTCTCCACATTCACCGTGACATCCTCGCCGTAGGCCTCGCTCAGACTCTCCTGCGCCTGCTCTCTGAAAAGCTCCGCCGTCAAAAGCTGCAGGGAGACGTCCCTGTCCATCACCTCATAATAAATCATGGACGCGTCGATGGGATACCGGTCGGTCACGTACAGACCCGGCGTCTCCTCCGACTCGTGAAAACCTTCCGGCACGCCGAACACACAGCCTCTCGTGGCGCGCTCGATCTCCATGACGGAGGTGTCCAGATCATTCTCTTCCAACAGCTGCGCCGTGAGCTGCTGTCTCGTCTCGTCATCCATGGCGACCTGGGCCGCCTCGATTTCCTCCTGCGTCATGGCCGGGGTCACGTCCTCCGTTCCGCTCTCCGCGTCCTGAGCCGCCTCGCCCGTCTCCGCCTGCGTCTGTACGCTGCCGCTCACGGCCTCCTCGTCCTTCCCGCCGCAGCCGGCAGACATGTAGACCGCCGCAAGGCACAGAGCCGCCAGCAGCGCCGCCGTCCTCTTTCTTCCGCCTTCGTTGTGATATGTTCCACGCAATTTATGTACCCTCTGTCCCTTTCGCTCTCCCGGTCAGCCGGCGCCGCCCGGACACTCCCTCGCCCGGCGCGGCCGCAGACTGATCGCCGCCGCAGGTTCTGCCTCCGGCAGCGCATTTCTGTCACGACTCCCGGAACGTGCCGCACTCCGTCGCCTCGCAGTTATCCGCGCCGAGTCCCGTGATGTCCACATGCTCCGCATGACACTTATAGTTACTATTATACACACATTTCACGGCTTCGCAATCAATACTGATCGTCCGGCAGGGATGCTCCAGTGAGCTGACATAGGCGCCCTCCCTCTTCTCGGCGAAGCTCTCGCAGCACGTATCGCCCGAACAGTCGGCGTGCCTGCCGCCCACCATGATATCGCCCTTACAGCAATATTTCTCCTGATTGTAAGAACAGTTCTCGACTCCGCATTTTAATTCCGCCATCATAACCTCCTGTTTCACAGCACATGCGCGCAGCCCGTGCGCGCAAGCCACCTTGTTTTACCATGGTTATTATTGGCAGAATCTCCGACAATTATACAGCCGCCGCATTTTCTTCCGCACAGTCACTCCGGCGACAGCTCGTACAGGTTGAACCAGTACCGCTCCAGCAGACAGTCCGTCGGCTCGCCCGCCCTGATTCCCTGCGCCTCCCACAGTGCGACAATGTCCTCTCTCTGGTTGAAGCTGCCGACGAACCACACCTTTCGCCCCGCCGCAAGCCACTCCCTGATCTGCTCCGTGTTCTCGTCCAATGACCGCTTTTGTCCACAGATTTCCTGGATCAGTGTCTCCGGCCGGCCGTACCAGAGATAGCTCTCATTGTTTACATAATATCCCAGCACCATCTGCACCTGGTCGAAGTTAAAGAGCAGAATATCCTCCGGGCCGATCTCTGCCAGCGTCTCTTCCGTCCGCTGCATCTGCAGAGCCTTGTACTCCTCCTCACCCATAAAAGCGCGGTAGTCGCGAAGCCCTACGACAAGAATCAGCGCGCAGGCAGCCGTCGCAGTGATACGCGGGAGCGCCGCTGCAAACCGTCCGGCGGCAGCGCGCTTCTCCGGCACAGCATTTCCCGCCGTCTCCGCCGCCTCCTGCCGGGATCGTTCCGCGCCGCCCTGCGCCAGCACGCCCACCGCCGCGGCAAAGGACAGCCAGAAGCAGCCCGCCGCCGGAATCATATAACGGTACACGAAGACCGGCCGAAAGACCACCGACGCCACAATGCCGAACAGCGCCAGACCGGCCAGCACGCCGACACCGGCACAGACAAAACCCGCGCCCGTAACTCTTCCATCATGGTATAGTTTTAACACTGCAGCGCATATGACCGCCGCATACACCAGGAACAACACCACCGCCAGAATGACATTCACCGTCTCATCCACAAACGCGGGCTTCATGAGAAACTTCACGCAGCCGCCGAAGGTCCGCCAGCTCACCGGCAGAATCCAGTAGTTCTCGCGCACCGCCGCCAGCTGTCCGAACAGCGCGGCAAGCCACGGCGCATAGCCCAGAACCGACAGTCCCACCCACCGAAACCACCGCCTCACGCTCCGCCTGTCCCTGCGCAGGCCCAGGCACAGCAGCCACAGATAGACCACTCCAACCGCCACGCCGGCAAAATACTGGGTGTAGGCGGCGGCGAGGCCATAGAGCACCAGCGCGGCGCCGTTCCCGGCCGAACCGCCGCGGACCGCCTCACAGCCGTGCAGAAAGGCCGCCGTCACGAACAGCAGCGCCCAGCTGTACATGCGCGCCTCCACCGTATAGGCGCAAAGCTGCGGCATGGACAGCACGCAGAACAGAAACAGCCCGCCCGTGAGTATGCCGAACCGCCTGCGAAGCAGCGTGACGCTGTAGACAAGCAGCACCGGGTACGGCAGCACCGACACGACTTTGGCGACGACCGCCGGGTCACAGGCCGGTTTTATAAGTTTACATAACTCAAACACAAGTTTGACAATGCAATAGTACAACGGCGGGTGCACATCCCGCGCCGTGAACATGACGAGTTCCCTGAAGGAGCGCCCGGCCAGACCCACGGTGAACAGCTCGTCATACCAGATATCACCGCTCAGGCACAGCGCCAGACTCTTTAACAGCATCAGGACGCTCAGCCCGATCAGAAGATACCCCGCGATATCCTGTAAGGGCGGCGTCTTGCCGCCCTCTGTCCTATTCTTTGCAAATCCCATCTCTCACTCACACCGCCGCAGGGCGCGAAA
The DNA here is from genome assembly GCA_947586255.1 of uncultured Lachnospiraceae bacterium. GTDB lineage: Bacteria > Bacillota > Clostridia > Lachnospirales > Lachnospiraceae > UBA3282. The sequence continues at coordinate 46,549 of CANPXP010000010.1, forward strand.
AATCACTCTGCTATTTCTCCTGCGCTTCCTCTCTGCGGATCGCCTTCGTTCTGATCTCCTCGCAGATCTGATCGATAAAAGTCTGTACCGGCTTCACACCCTCGTCGCCCGCGAAACGGCTCCGCACGGAGACAGTCCCGTTCTCCGCCTCCTGCTGCCCTACGACGAGCATATAGGGGAGTTTATCCAGTCTCGCCTCCCTGATCTTGAAACCGATCTTCTCGGAGCGGTTGTCCACCGTCACATCGATATCGTTCCTCGCCAGCTCTTTCCTGACTTCCTCCGCATACGCCTCATACTTCTCGGAGATCGGCAGGATGCGCACCTGCTCCGGACACAGCCAGGTGGGGAACTTGCCGGCATACTTTTCGATCAGCCAGGCCAGCGTCCTCTCATAGCAGCCCATCGACGTCCTGTGAATGATATACGGGCGCACCTTGTCTCCGTTTGCGTCCACATAGTACATATCGAACTGCTCGGCCAGGAGCGCATCCCACTGAATCGTGATCATGGTGTCCTCCTTGCCGTACACGTTCTTCGCGTTGATATCCACCTTCGGCCCATAGAAAGCCGCCTCGCCCACATCCTCCGTGAACGGAATCTCCAGCTCCTGCAGCATCTGACGAATATGCCCCTCCGTCTCCTCCCAGATTTCGGGCTCGCCGATATATTTTTCCCTGTTGTTCGGATCCCACTTGGACAGGTGATAAGTCACATCCTCTTCCACGCCCAGCACCGACAGACAGTACTTCGCGTGCGCCAGGCAGTCCTTAAACTCCTGCACCATCTGGTCGGGGCGCACGATCAGGTGCCCCTCGGAGATCGTGAACTGCCGCACTCTGGTCAGGCCGTGCATCTCGCCGGAATCCTCGTTGCGGAACAATGTGGACGTCTCGCCGTAGCGGATCGGCAGATCCCTGTAGGAGTGCTGCGTGTTCTTGTAGCAGAAATACTGGAACGGACAGGTCATCGGGCGAAGCGCCAGCACCTCCTTGTCCTTCTCCTCGTCGCCCAGGACGAACATCCCCTCTTTGTAATGATCCCAGTGTCCCGACATCTTGTACAGGTCGCTCTTCGCCATCAGAGGTGTCTTAGTGCGGACATAGCCCCACTCCTTATCCTCCAGATCCTCGATCCAGCGCTGCATCTTCATGATCATTTTGGTTCCCTTGGGAAGAATTAACGGCAGCCCCTGACCGATCACATCCACGGTGGTAAAGAGCTGCATCTCGCGCCCCAGCTTGTTGTGGTCGCGCTTCTTGATATCCTCCAGGTGCTCCAGGTACGCCTCCAGCTCCTCCTTCTTCTGAAAAGCCGTGCCGTAGATGCGCTGCAGCTGCGCCCTGTTGGAATCGCCGCGCCAGTACGCCATGGAGGAGGAGGTCAGCTTGTAGGCCTTGATGTTCTTCGTGCTCATCAGATGCGGTCCGGCGCACAGGTCCACGAAGCCGCCCTGATCGTAAAAGGAGATCTCCGCGTCCTCCGGCAGATCCCGGATCAGCTCCACCTTGTAGGGCTCGTTCCTCTCCTCCATGAATTTGATCGCCTCCGCGCGGGGCAGGGTGAACCGCTTCAGCTCATGGCCCTCCTTGATGATCTTCTTCATCTCCGCCTCGATCCTGTCCAGATCCTCTCTGGAAAAAGGCGCCGCGTCAAAGTCATAGTAAAAGCCCTCGTCAATCGCCGGGCCGATGGTTACCTTAGCCTCCGGGAAAAGGCGCTTCACCGCCTCCGCCATAACATGGGACGCCGTGTGCCTGACCACCCGCAGTCCCGCCGGATCATTGGCCGTCAGAATCTGCAGGCTGCAGTCGCCGTCGAGCACGGTGCGCAGATCCTTCACCTCGCCGTCCACCTCGCCCGCACAGGCTACGCGCGCCAGACCCTCCGACAGATCCGCCGCGATGTCATAGATGCTCATCGGCTGCGCATACTCTTTGACTGAACCGTCCTTCAATGTGATTTTCATAATCATATCCTTCCTTTCGTCTATCCTGGTTTTGCATGCACGCGTAAACAACAACGTCCCCCGCACTATCTTAAAGATAATGCAGAGGACGTAAATCTACGCGGTTCCACCTCGCTTGTTCCGTGCTGTCCGCCGGAACCTCTCATTCGACCGTAACGTGGTCAGCGGACCGGATTGGGGTCACTCGGGGGCCGTTTTCAAATGCTTCCCGCAAAAGCGCTTTCAGCACAGGGCGCTTCTCTCTGCTGCGTTTCACATCCTACTCTTCCCGTCAACGCGTTCACAATCATATAATTCTCTCACCGGACACAGCCGCTGTCCGGCTATATCCGTATTCTATGCCATAATGGCAGGAAAGTAAAGTATCAATTTCAGGAAGCGTTCCTGCCGCAGCACTTCTTGTACTTCTTGCCGCTGCCGCACGGACAGGGATCGTTGGGATAGACCTTCTGCTCCTTGCGGATCGTGGTCGACTGCTTCTGCTCTCTGTACAGCGCCTTGCGCTTGTCCTCGTCGAAGATGTCGTTCCACTCCTCCAGATCGTAAAGCCAGTCCGCGCCCGCGGCTACCATATTCTTGTAGAGGAGCTCGTTGTCGAAGTCGAGGCTCACCTTCGTGTCCTCCTCCATCTCCTCGATGGGATTGGCCTTCTTCAGACTGTCGTTGATCCCGTCTAAGAAGCCCGTCATCGTCATGATATCCACGCCAAATTTATCGGCCAGCTCCTTTACGGTGCCTTCCACCGCCTCGTCCGGCGTCTTTAAAAGCTCCGCATAGATATCCTTCTCCTTCGCAAAATAGTCCGTCCAGAGTCTCTGCAGATCGCCCTTGTTGGCGGTCTCGGAATATGCCATGTCTCTCCACTGTTTCAATAAAGCCATTGTAAGATACCACCTTTTGTCCTGTAATCCGCAATGACGCCCCTTCACAGCCGCCGCGCGCATATCCCGCCACGCCGCCGAATCGCATCATCGCTCTCGATACCTAAGTATATAACATTTTGTATAAAAAGTAAATTTAAAAAAATATTGAAATTTTTGCGCTTCCCGTGTATAACTTCCCGGAATCGGGCAACAATGATAACAGGCAAAAGAGAAAAAAATACTTATCCTCCCCTAACAGAGAACCCCCGTCGCTGCAAAGGCGCAGCTTCGGGGGTTCTTTTTATCTCTCGATTCTCATCTGAGACACTGTCTCACACAAAAGGCATTCAGATCAGCGACTCGTACAGCTTCGTGATATCCGCAACGCTCGTCTCCTTCGGGTTGCCCGGTCTGCAGGCGTCGTCGTAAGCGGACTGCGCCAGGAACGGAATGTCTTCCCTCTTCACGATCTCCTTTAAGTCTGCCGGAATGCCTACATCCTCAGACAGCTTGCGCACCGCGTCGACAGCCGCCTTCCTGTACTCTTCCTGACTCATGGAATCCACATCCTTCACACCCATCGCTCTCGCGATCTCACGGTACTTCTCACCCGTCGCCTCCGCGTTGTACTCCATGACGGTCGGCAGGATGATCGCATTCGCGATGCCGTGCGGCGTATCGTAGAGCGCGCCCAGAGGATGTGCCATAGAGTGGACAATGCCGAGCCCTACATTGGAGAAGCCCATGCCCGCCACATACTGGCCGAGCGCCATATCCTCCCTGCCCTTGGGCGTATTCGCCACCGCGTCGCGCAGGGAGCGTGAGATAATCTCAATCGCTTTCAGGTGGAACATATCGGACAGCTCCCAGGCCCCCGCCGTGATATAGCCCTCGATCGCGTGGGTCAGAGCGTCCATACCGGTAGCCGCCGTCAGTCCCTTCGGCATGGAGGACATCATATCGGGATCGACGAAAGCCACCACGGGGATATCCTTCGGGTCAACGCACACCATCTTGCGGTTCTTGGCCGCGTCTGTGATCACGTAGTTGATCGTCACCTCCGCCGCCGTGCCTGCCGTCGTCGGAACCGCGAAGATCGGAACGGACTTATTCCTGGTGGGAGCCACGCCCTCCAGGCTGACAACGTCCGCAAAATCCGGATTGTTGATGATAATGCCGATCGCCTTCGCCGTATCCATGGAGGAACCGCCGCCGATCGCGACCAGATAATCCGCGCCGGACTTCTTGTATGCCTCCACGCCCGTCTGCACGTTCTCGATAGTGGGGTTGGGCTTGATGTTGGAGTACAGCTCATAGGGCAGCCCAGCGCCGTCCAGCACCTTCAGGACCTTGTCCGTCACGCCGAATTTCACCAGGTCTGGATCGGAACACACAAAAGCCTTTTGAAAGCCTCTGCCCTTCGCCTCCGCGGCGATCTCCTGAATCGCGCCCGCTCCGTGATAGGAAGTTTCGTTCAACACAAATCTGTTTGCCATAGTACACTCTCCTTTACATTGATATCGTTTTTTGCTCCTTCTATTATACAAAAATCCGCCCCGCCGGTAAAGCCCCGTTACATCTCAAAGACATTTTCGAATCTTCTCTATCATCTCCTCGTACTCGGCGTCGCTTAAGTACACTTTATCTGGATTCATCTGGAAGGTGCCGCCCCACTCGTCCCCATCCCTGTACTTCGGCACGAGGTGCATGTGCAGGTGGCAGCCCGTATCCCCGTAAGCGCCGTAATTCAGCTTGTCCGGCGAGAAAGCCTGATGAATCGCCTTCGCCGCCCTCGTCACATCGGCGAAGAAACGGTTCCGCTCCTCCTCGCTGATGTCCACGATCTCGCTGACATGATCCCTGTAAGCGACGATGCATCTGCCCGGCTTACTCTGCTCCTTAAAGAGGATCAGCTGGCTCACGTCCAGATCGCAGATCTTGATGCCGAATTTCGCCAGAAGCTCTCCGCCCTGGCAGTAACCGCAGTTTTCTCCTTTCATACCCATACCTCCTCAATTATCCTGTTTAAACCGCCCGGCCGATGGATCCGCTGCCGCGCTTCATCATAAGATATCTTCGTCCTTCCCGAACAGCTTCCTGGTAAAATGCACATTGAAAAAATTGATCACCGGCCCCAAACCGAAAGCGGACACGAGCGTGCCGAGGCCCACAATGCCGCCCGCCAGAAAACAGACGAACGCGCAGAGCGCATCCGTGAAGATACGATTCCAGAAATAAGATATTTTCGGCATACGCTTCGTCATGATGAGCGACATGCTGTCGTAAGGCGATACGCCCACATTGGGCGTCTGGTACATGGACACGCCGAGCCCCGTCACAACGGTTCCCGCAAGCATGACCGGAATCTGCACGGCCAAGCTTGCCGGCGGCGCGGCGAACCGTGTCCACAGCGCATAGAAAAATGTGGTGATGTACCCCAGAAAAAAGGCGTTCACCAGCGTCCCCGCCCCGACAAAAGCGCGCCCGAAGACAAGCTCCAGGACGAAGATAAACAGGTTGACGATTAAGAGCAGGTTGGCATACTGCATACCAACCCGCTCCGCCAGCGCCATCGCCATGCCGCTGTAAGGATCATTGCCCAGTCCCGCGAACTTGAAGATGCTGATGCCCATGCCGAGCAGAACATTGCCAAGCGTCATGACAAGCAGCCGCCTTGCTCCCGTTTTTCTGAAATATGCAGCAATGAAATGTTCTCTGTTTTCCATACGCCGCCGTCTACAGATTCTTCTTGATCTTCAGAATATTCTGGCCGTCCTTGTACTCGTATGTGATGTCGTCCATACTTTTCTTGACCATGTAGATACCGAGTCCGCCAATGCTCCGCTCCTCCGCGGACAGCGTCGTGTCGGGATCCTCCTTGGCGAGCGGATCGTACTGTACGCCGTGATCGACGAAAGTGACTACCACCGCCATGGGATCCTCCGCCACCTCCACGCGCACCGTGGCGGGGCCAACCTCGGGATTGTACGCATAGTGCGCAATATTGCTGAACAGCTCGTCTATCGCAATGTCGATCTGCATCTGCGCCTTCATGGGGCAGCCCAGTTCCTCGAGCTGTTCGTCCACAAATTCCGTGACCTTCGTAATGTTGTCCGTAACTGCATCAAGCGTGAGTTCCTTCATTCCCATTCCGATGTCTCCTTTACCAGCTTCCTCTTACACACATACCGCTTCCGCGTCACTCGACAGTCAGGATGTCTATGAAGCCTGTCACCTCAAACACTTCCATGATGGATTCGTTCGCATGGCGAACCACCATACTGCCCTGCTTGTTCATCACCTTCTGTGCGGCGAGCAGAACGCGCAGCCCCGCCGAAGAGATGTACTCCAGCTTCTCGAAATCGAACACCAGCTCCTGAATTCCCTGAAGATCCTTGAGCTCCGCGTCGAGCTGGGGCGCCGTCGTCGTGTCCAGTCTCCCCTCCAGAGCGATGTTCATTACAGCCTGATCTACCGTTTTGTTGATATTCATACTTGTCCCTCCATAATGTCATTATGACATTTTCATCATTTTCTATAAGTAGTGTATCATAATTTTTTCATTTTTCCTACTAAAATATTGTTGAAAGTTTCAGAATATAAAATTCAGAACACTGTCTGACTCTTGATTTCAAAACTTCCCTATCCCCTGTCTCCCGCGCGCACGAAGGACGCAGTCCACTCTGCCACCTGTCTGTCGCCCTCCTCGCCGAAGCCGTGCCCCTCGCCGGGAAGGATATGCAGCACGGCGTCGGGATAGCGCTGCGCCGCCTGCTCGCTGTAGGAGACGGGCACAACATCGTCGTCAGCACCGTGTACGATCAGCACCGGTTTGTCGAAGCCCTCCGCCAGCTCCTCCCACTTCAGGTCATACAGTGTCTCCACGTAGGCTTTGCCCAGCGTCAGATCCCAGAAGGGAATCTCCTCCGGGATGTCCTCCGGATGCGGAAACTGCTTGATCCAGTCGTGCGCGATGCAGAAGGCCGGATACTTTAGAATCAGACCTTTTATCTGCGCCCGGCGCTCCTTCGCCGCCATGGCGGACACCATGCCGCCCTGACTGGAGCCGAACAGATAGATCTGCTCCTTGTCGACCCAATTTAAAAATCTCACCTCGTCCAGCACCGCAAGCAGATCCTGCTTCTCGGTATAGAGCGTCATACGCGTGGTCGGGAAGCCGCTCTTGTCCCGATTGCCGCCGCCGCAGAAGTTCAGGGCCACCGCGCCGATTCCCCCGGCAGCCAGGTACTCTCCCAGATGCGCGTGATCCGAGGCGTGGCCGTTGTAGCCGTGACTGATGATGACCATCGGATGCCTACCGCCGCCCTCCGGGCGGTAGAGTTCGCCGTCCACTCTCCTGCCGTGATGCGGTATGATGATTGTCTCCATTCTGATTTCCTCCTTTACACCGGACTCTTCGCCGCTCTCACGGTCTCCTTACAGATACGACACCTGTCTGTCCCTGTCAAACTCGTGGGGTTCCTTCGTCACCGCCTTGTGGCCCACCGCGATCGCGATCTCGTACCGGTATCCCTTCGGGAACTGCAGCGCATCCGCAAAATACGCCTTCTTCTCCCCCGACAGCGCATCCTTCACACAGCCGATAATCAGGCTGCCGAGACCCAGGCCTTCCGCCGCAAGCGCGATATTTTCCACAGCGATACCCGCGTCCAGGCTGCTCCAGTAATACTCCTCGTCCGCGCTCAGGAAAATCACCGTAGGCGCCCCATAGTAGAAGTTCTGCGGCGGATTCTGGATATCCCGCAGCCTGTTTTTCAGCTCCTCCAGCTCTCCCAGAATCGGGTTGTCGCCATCCACCACCGTGAAGTGGATCTCCTGCTTATTGGCCGCCGTAGGCGCCTGCAGACCCGCTAAGAGCAGGCTGTCCAGCTCCTCCTTCGTCAGTTTCTCATCCGTGTAGCCTCTCGTGGAACTCCTCTTCTCGATTGCCTGTAATACTTCGTTCATGCTCTTTCCTCCTTTTTTTCTGTCGCTTCATGCCAGATCTGTCTCTCGCTGCGCACCGTCTCGCCGCTCTCGTCCGCCTCCCGCATGAGGATCGCCATGTAGGAATCCTGCAGCGCTTCCCGCAGTGGATACGGCTCGCCGCCCGACCCCCGCACATACGCCGCCATACGCCGCATCAACACCGCCACGGCTGTCTCATCCTGAGACAGACCGCACAGCCCGAAGGGCGGCCGGTACAGACGCTCTCCCTCAAAGCCGGCGTCCGTCACCTCCGCGATGCGGCGCAGATTCGGGTTGTCATACGCCCGCTCCACTGTCCGCGCCGCGATCTGCAGCCTCGACACCGCCGGCTGATTCTCTCTGTCCAGATAGTACACCGTATCGTCGATGATCTCCCCGCGGCTTCCCTGCAGTTTTATCGTGTTTTTTCTGATCGGAGAGCGGTACTGCTCGGAATCAAAATCATACAGCGCCACTTTGCCGTCCGCAAACTCGAAGGCAGCGACGGTGCGCTTCTTATCCGCGATCCTGCCGTCATCGTAGGCGTCATAGCGCGTCAGCGTCTCCGCCGTCGGGAACGCATAGGTCTTCGCCGACACCGCAAAGGCCGTGTCCGCCGCGATCCCCAGCATCGCCCGCATCAGACTCGCCCCGTGGTACTCGTGGGCGAGGGAGATGTTCAGACAATCCGGCGCGCCGATCAGCCCGCGGTTGATCACTCCCAGCAGCGCGCTGTAGGCGGGATAGGTTGTATACTGCTCCGCCACCGCCAGCTTGCCGCCCCGCTCATGCGCCTCCCAGAGTCTGCCCAGGGTCGCGATGTCCAGCGCCGCCGGCGTCTCGCACAGCACCGGAATGCCGCGCTCCAGCCACTCCAGCCCAACCTCCGCGATGGACGCCTTGGTCACCGCAATCACGGCGAAATCCGCCCCGCAGTTCATACACTCCGCAATCGACGTCGTAGTGCGGATCTGATGCTCCGCCGCCATCCGCCGCGCCTTTTCCTCCGTCCTGCAATACATGGCGGCCAGCTCGAAGCGGCCCTGCAGCGCCCTGGCCACCCTGACGTAGTAGAGGGAACGCCAGCCGGAGCCTATTATGACAAATCTGATCTTACGCTCCATTCTGTCCTCCGCTCCTTCCCCGGCTGCGCTCTTTCTTCTCCGCAAGCCGCGCCTCGAACCGCTCCTCGAAAGCCCGCTCCTCCTCAGAGCCAGCTGCCGGGATCTCCACCATCCGCCTCTCCCAGGAGGACAGATAGACGGCGTTGCTGATCAGCAGGCTCTTCCTGCCCTCCGTGCCCGGCGCGATGCAGCTGCCCGCGCCCATGCACTCGTCCGCGAAGCCCTGCAGCACCTTCTCATAGGGCTTTTCCTCCTTCTCGGGCGTAAGCTCCGTCCAGGTTCCCCTGATCTTGCGGAAATAGTCTGTGGCGTTCCGGCGGTAATCCGCCTCCCTGCCTCCCATCTCCTGCGCCAGCTCGCCGATTCTGAGTTTTCCGTCCTCGCAGACGATCATAGCCTCCTCCAGGGAGATCTCCAGACGGTTGACGCCCGGCGCATCCCCGGTGGAAGAGATGAACGTCCCTGTGGCGCCGTTCGCCCACTCGAGGTACACCGTCACGTCGTCCTCCACCTCGATGTCATGGAAATGCCCCTCCGCGCAGAAACCCTGCACGCGGACCGGCATACCGCAGATCCACTGCAGCAGATCGAGATTGTGCGGGCACTGGTTCAGGAGGATGCCGCCGCCGTCCTTCTCCCACGTGGCGTGCCAGGAGCTCGACGTGTAATACTGCTCCGGTCTGTACCAGTCCGTGACCACCCAATTCACCCTCTTTAACGCGCCGTACTTACCGCTGCTCACCAGCTCGTGGAGCTGCCTGTGGATCGGCAGCGTCCGCTGGTTGAACACCATGCCGAACACCCTGCCCGAGCGGGCGGCCTCCTCCTCCATAAGTCTGGCTTGCCTGCTGTATACGCCCGACGGCTTGTCGCACAGCACATGAAGTCCGTTCCGGAATGCCCTGACCGCCAGCTCCTCGTGCGCGTAGTGGGGCGTCGCGATCACCACGGCATCCAGCGCCAGTTCTCCCTTTTCCACCGCGTCGTAGAGCGCGTTCGCCGTCTCGTACACGGGGAGCCCCGCCTCAATGGCCGGCAGAAGCATCTCCCGATACGCGCCGCGCACTCTCGTGATGGCGCTCAGCTCCAGCCCCTGTATCGCCCCGTTCTGTATCAGGGAGGCGTATTTGCTCCCCATATTGCCCACACCGATTACCGCTGTCCGCATTGTCCTCTTTTCCCTCCGTTTCCAGGCGTCCGTTCCGCGCCTCTGTCCTATCCTCACGCCGCCGAGCCTCTCCTACCGATTTCTCGCCTCCATCGCGTGAACCATATGCACCATCATCCGCTGCGCGGGCGTTTCCCTTCCCTGCGCCGCGGCTGCCCGGACCACCGCGCCGCTGATGAAATCCACCTCTGTCTTCCTGCCGTTCTTCAGATCGGCGTAGAGACTCGTGTAGCCGTCTGGCGCCTTGGCCAGATGCGCAGCAATGCGGGCGGTCTGCTCCTCCACATCAAAGGGATAGCCCGCTGCGGAGGCCGTCTCGCAGATCTCGCGGATCAGCTCCTTACAGATTTCCCATGCGTCCGCGTTCTCCGCCACATAGCCCTGCCTGACCCCCAGCACGCCGGAGAGCACGCTGGAGGAGGCATTGATCATCAGCTTGTTCCACACCGCCTGTCCGATATTGTCGCTGACCAGACAGGGAAACCCTGCCCGCTCGAACACCGCGGCAATCCCCTCGACCGCCCGAAAGCCGCTGTCCGCCGCGCCGATCACCGTATCGCCCAGGCCGCTGTTGACGATCGTATGCGCGTTCTCGCGATAGCTGCCCTGCGCCGTGGTGCCGATCAGGATATGCCGCTTATCCGCAAATCTGCCGAGCACCTCCTCATGCCCCGCGCCGTTCTGCAGCGTGAGAAGCGCCGTCTCCGGCCCGATCAGCGCCCGGTTCTGCGACAGCGCCTCCTCCGTCAGATACGCCTTGGTGAACAGAATGACCAGATCCGTCGGCCCCTCTGCCTGCCCGTTCAGAACCGCCGGCACATGATATACCGTCTCCCCGCCGTCCCGCTTCAGCGTGATGCCCTTCTCATTGATCTCCGCTATGTGCGCGGCATTGTTTCCCACGAGCGTCACCTGCGCGCAGCCGGAGAGCTTAGCCCCGTACAAAAGTCCCATCGCGCCGGGACCAATCACAGCAATTTTCATATTCGTTTCCCCGTTTTTCGATTTTCATTCTCCGTTATTAGAATCATACCATATCCTCGCCCGCATAGGAAGATAAAATATTGCCGCGCGGAAAGATCGAAGATTCATATTGACACCCCCGCGATAAGACTTGTAATATAGGACATGAACAACAGAAGCCTCGGTTTTCCCGCCGCAGCGCTTCGGAACGGAGGACAGCAGTATGATGAAAATTACAGACGATATTCACTACATAGGCGTGAACGACCACGAGATCGACCTCTTCGAGGGACAGTATGTCGTGGAGAACGGCATGGCGTACAATTCCTATGTGATCACAGACGATAAGACCGCCGTCATGGACACGGTGGACGCGCATTTCCGGGAAGAGTGGCTGGCGAACCTGAAGCAGGCGCTCGGCGGACGCACCCCCGACTACCTGATCGTGCAGCACATGGAACCGGATCACTCCGCCAACATCGACGTCTTCGCGAAGACCTATCCGGACGCCCTCATCGTGGCTTCCGCCGCGGCATTCACGATGATGAAGCAGTTCTTCGGAACGGACTACGCCGACAGGCGCATCATCGTCAAGGAGGGCGACACCCTCTCCCTCGGCGCGCACACGCTGCAGTTCGTCGCCGCGCCGATGGTCCACTGGCCGGAAGTCATCGTCACCTACGACAGCCATGACAAGGTGCTGTTCTCGGCGGACGGCTTCGGCAAATTCGGCGCCCTAGACGCGGACGAGGACTGGGCCTGCGAGGCGCGCCGCTACTACTTCGGCATCGTCGGCAAGTACGGCATGCAGGTGCAGAATCTCTTAAAAAAGGCTTCGGCCCTCGACATACAGATGATCTGCCCGCTGCACGGTCCTGTCCTGAAGGAAAACCTGGAGTATTATGTAAACCTTTATCAGACCTGGTCCTCCTACGGTGTGGAGTCCGACGGCGTCATGATCGCCTACACCTCCGTCTACGGACACACGAAAGCGGCGGCGGAGCTTCTCGCCGAGAAGCTGACTGCCCTGGGCTGTCCGAAGGTCGTGGTCGCAGATCTCGCCCGCGAGGACATGGCGGAGTGCGTGGAGGACGCCTTCCGCTACGGCAAGCTGGTGCTGGCCACCACGACGTACAACACCGACATCTTCCCCTTCATGCGGGAATTTATCAGCGATCTGACGGAGCGGGGCTACCAGAACCGCACCATAGCGCTGATCGAGAACGGCTCCTGGGCGCCCACCGCAGCCAAGGTGATGAGAGCCAGACTGGAAACCTGCAAAAACATCACCTTTGCAGAGCCCACCGTGCAGATCAAGTCCGCCTTAAGCGACGAGAACCGGGCACAGATCGAAGCGCTGGCGGAAACGCTGATGAAGTGATGATGAAGCAGCAAAATGTTATGTAAACTATAATCGTGCAAACACAGCCATGACAAAACCCCGCAGCCGCCTCTGGCAGCCGCGGGGCTTTGCATTCCCCCTGTCTCCTGGTCTTACAGCCGGAACGCGTTGACCGCTTCGTTCAGCGTCTCCGCCTTGTCCTCCAGCTCCCTCATAGAGTCATGCAGATTGTCCACGATCTCCATCTGTTTCTTCAGCGAATCGTTGACCGCCGATATGGACGCGGCATTCTCTTCCGACACGGAGGAGATACCCTCGATCGCCATCAGCGTATCCTTTCTGTGCTGTTCCATACCCCTCACGGCATCGCTCAGGGCGGAGAGTTCCGAGATGATGTTCTCCATATCCTCGTTCAGACCCCTGAATACCTGAATGGTATCCGCCACGGTCTGCGCTTGTCTGGACACGATATCGCCCGCCTGCCTGGAGGCGTTCACCGTATCGTCCGCATTCCGCCGTATCGTCGTCATCGCGTCGCGAATCATATCCGCGGCCTGAATCGTATTGTCGGACAGATCGCTCACGGACAGCGCCACGACCGCAAAGCCCTTGCCGGCTTCGCCCGCTCTCGCCGCCTCGATGGAAGCGTTCAGCGCCAGCAGATTCGTCTCCTTGGCGATCTTGTTGATCGTCTCCACGAACTTCTCGATCTCCTTCAGGCTCTCGCCCAGATTGCCGATATTGGTGGTCACCTGATTCGTGATGTTCGACGTATCCGTGGATTTGGCCGCCAGGTCATCCATCGTGGCCATACCGTTCTCGATCGTCTCCCGCGTGCCCTGCATGATGGCGTTGATGTGCTCCGCCGATTCCACCGCCACCGCGATCCTGCCGGACAGCTCGTCCATCAGCTCCAGACAGTTGCGCGAGTTCTCGGACTGAGAGTTCAGTCCCTTGTCCATCTCCTCCACCGAATCCGCGATCAGGCTGTTCGAGTTGTTGAGCGTCACCGTCGCGTTCGCCAGCTTCTCCGTGGAGTCGGAGACATCCTTCGTGGTGTTCAGCACCTGTATGATCAAATCTCTCGAATTGCGGATCATCTCGGCAACGCTCTTCACGAGGATCCTGAACTCGTCGCGTCTGCTCGTATTGACGCTCACGGTCAGGTCGCCGCCCGCAACCACCTGCAGCCGCCTGCTGATATGACTGATGGTCGACACGATGCCGCGAATGATAAGCACGCCCGCGAACAGGGCGATCAGCCAGGAAATCACGACCAGAACGATCGTCACGTTGCGGATAGTGGCCGCCCCGGCGTTGACCATGCTCACGGGAACCATCGCGCAGATCGCGGAGCCGTTGCTGCCGCTCTTGCTGATCATAAACAGATACTGTGTATTCTTATAGGCGACATAGTCGATCACGATCGCCGCCGTGTCCGCCATCGCCTCCGTATAGTAATCCTGATTCACAAAGGAAAAATCGCCGCCTCTGACAAGCTCGCCGTTCTCCACGAGGATCTCCCGCCCGTCGGCCGTGACGAACGCGGCCACGCTGTCCTCTCCCAGATTCAGGTTGCGCAGAATGTCCGCAATCGCTTCGCTGCTGTAATCAATCACGATGCAGGCGCGCTTCGTCGCCATCGGCCGCAGGTAAGAGCAGGCGTAGCTGTCGGACGAATACCCGTCGTACACCTCGGCAAAAGCGCCGTCTATGTACTCGTGCCTGCCGATCCAGTCCCCTTTCAGCGTCTGCAGGCACTCCGCCTCTCCGGATTCCAGCAGCGCATCGTAGAAGCCCTGCGTCTACGAGTCATCCCCGTACGCGGAGATGATGTGCAGT